>JAYYJC010000067.1:0-4390 GCA_036146655.1 Myxococcota bacterium
CGGCTCACACCAGCAGATGAAAGTAAATCCGCAACCAACTTTGCTGTAATCGGAGCTCGAGAGGCCACTTTACGATCTTGCCTTGCGTATCCGTAATATGGGATGACAGCTGTTAGTCGGCCTGCAGATGCTCTTTTACAGGCATCAGTCATAATTAAAAGTTCCATCAGGTGATCATTAGCAGGCGCACATGTCGGTTGAACGATGAATACATCATTGCCGCGAATGTTGTCTTCAATCTCTACATTAATTTCTTGGTCTGCAAACCGAGTGACTTTTGTACTGCCAAGTTGTGCACCAAGGTGCGTGGCAATATTAAGTGCAAGTTTATGGTTTGCATTTCCTGAAAGGATTGTCAGTTCACGAGTGGATAGCATGCTTACTCACTTGTGTTCACACTGAAATATGGTGAACTTAGACTGTCTAAGGATTGCAAAGGAAAAGATGCTGGGCTACTAGGACTCGAACCTAGAATAACAGAGTCAAAGTCTGCTGTGTTGCCGATTACACTATAGCCCAATAGTGGCGTTTAATTATCCATTTCACCTTAGCGTGTCAAGGAAATTTATGAGAGAAATAAAAAGTCATCCCTCCGAGATCATTATTCAAAATGCACACGCTCACAATCTCCGCATCGACGAGGTTCGTTTTCCATTAGAAGGCATTCATGTCATTTCAGGGCCAAGTGGTTCAGGCAAATCAACACTGGTATTTGACATCATTCATCGAGAAGCACAATATCGAACACTCAGGGCACTGCACAGCGGTGTCAAACCGATCGAGGCTTTGCCTTCCCCAGCATCCGCTGACCTTGGTTTATTGCCACCCATCTCTGCAATGAAGCACGACAATCATCACAAATGGCCTAAATCAACCAACATTGGTGATGTGTGTCACATTACCCCATTGCTCAGAGGTTTTTATTTGAAGTTTGCTTCACTTTACTGTCCACAGAATGATGAAAAACTAGTGTTCTATACAGCAGCCACGCTGGCTGAAAAGTTAATGCGAGAACATCGAGAAAAACGATTGCATTGTTTGGCTCCAATGAAGGCTAAAGCTGACTATCAAAGTTTAATTCAAGAACTCAAAATGCAAGGATACGCTCGAATAGCCATTGACAACCACATTGTATTAATCGATGACGCACCCCTCAATGAGCCTGCGAACTGGTCGCTTGTAATTGACCGACTCAAGATACAACCAAAGTACATCGAGCGAATTGAGATGGCCATTAAGTCAGCTTATCAAGCAAGTGGGCATCGATTTGTCGCTTTGATTAACGGAGAGCCTTATCGTTTTTATGAAAAGCCTTTTTCTATTGCTGAGCAGCAATTCATAGAACCGCCAAATCAATACGCACTAACCCCGCAGCATCAACACTCAATGTGTGTTCAATGTCATGGACATGGAACTCTAGATGATGCCTATTGTTTGGCATGCAATGGTTCTGGCTTGGGTCGTATTGCTCGGCTTTTAAGACACAACGGTCATTCTTATAGCGATGTATTGGGTATGCCTCTGTCTCAACTTCGTTCCATTTTACCCGAATCTTCACACTCACGAACAATTTCACTTTTGCGACAATATATTGAACCGTTAATCAGTCTTGGATTAGGACACTTAAGTATTCGTCATCCTGCCAATTGGCTGAGCAGTGGCGAACGAACCAGAGCAAGACTCGCCGCATTGTTCAACAGTGCAATGCCACAATCTACTCTACTCATTGATGAGCCAAGTCTTGGATTAGACCCAGACAATCATAAATTGGTGTGTGAATATCTTTTGGAACGATCAAAAGAACATCCCATGATAATTATTGACCACCATCCGAAGTTATGGGAAATCGCAACGAATAGAACTGAACTTGGTCCAGGCGCAGGCGTCAATGGGGGTAGAATAGTTTTACCAAGTACTCATCCCAAACTAAATGTTACCTTCCCCTCAACTCAAAAAACCGCAACACTCTGCGTAAAAGACAGGACAATCCAGCTGTCAATTTCAAGTTTAAATGTCATTTGTGGAGACAGCGGTTCAGGCAAAAGCAGATTGCTACGAGATATTCTATCCAAACAAAACAACGAATTTGAACATGTTTATAATCTAAACGAACTTCATCAAGTCCAAAATACGCGGTCATGTGTGGCCACTCTCACCGGTGCATGGGGCCCAATTAGAACATTACTGACACACACGGCCGAAGCAAAAATTCAAGGTATGAACAAAAGTCAGTTTTCGTTCAATACGGTTGGTGGAAGATGTGAAAGTTGTAAAGGGCTGGGCATTATCCGACACAGTATTTCAGGCTTACCAGAGTTTGAACAACTTTGTGCAAGTTGCAACGGGCAGCGGTTTGAAGCACATATACGAAAGGTGCGATACAGAAATCGAAACATATCAGAAATCCTAGAAATGGACATTCAAAATGCACTTCACTTCTTTTCCAATCATCCTGAATTGTATCCACTTCTCACCGCATTAAATGAAATTGGCGTTGGACATTTGTCCTTGGGACAAACAAGTGCATCGCTTTCAGGTGGTGAAACACGGCGAATTCACATAGCGAAGACACTTTCCAGTGCCTACCGTAAGGGACGGACTTTATTGGGGCGATTGTATCTGCTCGATGAGCCAACAGCTGCTTTACATCCGAAAGATTCTGAAGTTTTGCTACGAAACATTGCACAACTGTGCGAAAGAGGCGCCACATTTTTGTGCGCCAGCCATGAACCGCTTTTAAGGGCACATGCCGCACAATGCATTCAATTGTAAAGAAACTTGTTGTTACCTAATCGTTAGAGGCCTTCACTTCTAAAGCGTCAAGTTCTGACTTAAGTTCTCCAGATTGATGCATTTGTGTCAGGATATCGGAACCACCAATGAACTCACCACCAATATATATTTGGGGCAATGTAGGCCATTGGGAATAATCTTTGACACCCTCACGGACATCTTGATCGAGAAATACGTCAAAATGGGCATACGGCTTTCCGTAGGAAGACAAGATGGCAGATGCATTCGCTGAAAACCCGCAACTCGGTGATTCGGGTGAGCCTTTCATAAATATGACAATTTGATTTTGAGTTACAAAATCTTTTAAAAAGCTTTGAACATCTTGGTCGCCTCTTGGTGAAGCTGGCTCATTATATGGCTCGGGTTCAAAATGAGATGCTTCCACATTGTCATTGGTGGGTGTCGGTGCAACAGGTGAAACGGTTTTACGGCCAAATATTGGCAATCGTTTTTTTATTCTAGAACGGATTCCCATGTAAACTCCTTCGGATTATTCTTTCCATACATTTACGGTTGTGCTGTGATGCAGACCTGTGCTGTTTTTCGCTAAAATGTGAATGTGGTTTAAACCATCTTCCAGTAAAAAGTCTGCGGAGAAAGGTGCTGATTTTGTATCTGCACTTTCGCTCCTGTAATAAATTTTATCTTCGTTGTGAAATACGATAAGTTCTTGGAGACCAACCTCATCTGCCACAATGCCTGAAAGAGAAAAGGCGTCGTCTGTTGTGCGCATAGGCGAGTCGGTTCGTATATTTATAAGTGGAGGCTGAATAGATATGGGCTTGAGCGTTTCGTTTGCGTTCAAAACGGCGGGGTATTTTTGCATAAAATAATCACTGAATCCACCTCTCATTATGGAGTCATAATCATACGCTCGGTTGTCGCCCATTAAAACCTCAATCTCCCAAGCTTCATTGTGATCTTCACGAAGCTCCACGAGAAATTCTCCTTCTGTAGTCTGACCGGGCCCAAGTTTACGAAAGCACCCTTCACTGTTTGCTTCACATGTCGTGCCTTCATCATTTTGCCATTCACCAACTTCGATAACACCCTCAATGATGTCTAATGATTTGCGGTGGAGGTTTTTAATTCTCAAAAACGCATCACGGGTGGGTCCAGTGCCGTTGTTCGTCACCGAAGCTTTGATGGCAATGACCTCTCCCTTTTCAGGTATTCCATTGCCATTGCCTCTTGTATTTGCACCGGCTTTGTCTGAAAACCTGAGATCTGCAGCCAAATGTGGCCGTGATTGTGCTTTGGTTTCTATTTGTAAATCCTTAAAGAGGATTTCACGGTTTTCAGGTGTACGAGCTTCAATTTTAATGTTTGAAACTTCAGAGCCATACCCATACGGCAATTGTATTGTTTGTGAAACCGTCATCGATTCACCTGCACCTATCTTACCAACATAGAACTCTTGATGGTCTAAAGCGGGATTATCGGAACTTGTCAAAAGAGACAGTTGGTGAATAGGAGAACTGCCATTGTTGGTAATGGTAACTTCTAATTGTTCTTCGAGACCAGCATCAAGAATAAGATTTGGTTCTTGCAGATTGATCTCAAGATTGGGTGCCTCTTGAGCATTGCCATTAGACCA
>JAYYJC010000068.1:0-2280 GCA_036146655.1 Myxococcota bacterium
CGTTTGGTTGAGGCGCAACAAACTGCGGCCATTTTGACAACCTTCAATGAAGCTGACATGACAAACATCAAGAAAATAAGGGCCAAATACCAAGATCGATTTGTTAAAAAATATGGTATTAAACTTGGTTTTATGTCCTTCTTTGTAAAGGCAGCTGTTGAAGCGCTCAAAGCCTATCCAGCTGTCAATGCCGAGATTGACGGCGACAGTGTGGTGTATAAAAATTACTACAACATAGGTGTAGCTGTCTCTACACAACGAGGCCTTGTTGTGCCTGTTTTAAGAGACGCACAAAGCTTATCCTTTGCTGGGATTGAAAGCGGCATTCAAGAATTGGCCCTGAAAGCCCGAGATGGAAAACTGAGGCTTGATGATTTTAAGGGCGGAACCTTTACCATCTCCAACGGCGGTGTTTTCGGTTCACTAATGTCTACACCAATATTGAACCCACCTCAAGTGGGGATTCTTGGCATGCACACAATTCAAGAGCGACCCGTAAATGTTAATGGTCAGGTTGAGATTCGTCCAATGATGTACCTTGCCTTGTCTTACGACCATCGCATCATTGATGGCCGTGAAGCTGTTTCGTTCTTGGTTCGCATCAAAGAACTCGTTGAAAATCCCGAACGAATTTTGTTTGAAGTCTAAGTCTAATCTTCATCATTTGTTTTATTTAAGCCCACCAGTGCTTTAAGTCTATTTAGACTAGTCAATGTTGTCTTCTTGATGGCCAACAAATTGAGAATCACTTTCGATGGTACAGCAGCACAGAAGCACATAGCCTTGATTGAGATGGTCAGGTTCAAGTACATATTGTTCAGCTTGTTGAACTTTTCCGGACACAACACGAGCCGCACAGCAAAGACAGCCACCAGAACGACAAGAATAAGGCAACTCAAGCCCAGAACGGTCTGCTGCATCTAAGACAAACTCACCTTCTAGACAATCGAAACTGAGTGGTTCGCCGTCAGGGACTTGAACTGTGACTTTGAATGTGGTGTTTGAATCTACGGTTGCCGCATGGTGGGCCAATCGAGTTGGGGCATCATTGCTGACATAGTCTGATTCGTATTCCGCATTTTCTTGTGCAGTAACTTGAAATACAGGGACATCATTATCTTGTTTTACAGGTGTTGTGTGCTTTTGTGGTTCTGTACTAGACTTTTGTAGTTGAGGGGAGGTAGATGGTGTTACAGTTTCTACTTTTATATTTTCATCAATCGAGTCAGTTGTTTGCGTGGGCCTTGTCGGAGACACATTGCGTCTTTCACGCACTTGGCCATTGAGATAGTTCTCTTTACGAGACTCTTCTTGAACCTCAGATTTGTGATGTACTTCACTGTCCGTTGAGGATGCGTTGCTTTTTTCATTTCTGCGGCCAATAAGTTCACGAATACGGCGGCGCGCTCTTTCTCTTATACCCATAGATTGGGTGTATTCTATTTTATGTGGTTGGGCGAATCATTTGGATTGGATCGGCTTTCAGAGAGAATGTAATTTCATTGCGATAACCGACAGCTTCACCACCCAATTGATAGGGAACGGCTTTTTCAAAACTTACTCTAATGCGGTCAGCGTAAAAATCTGACAAACCAGGGTGAACCAACTTTCCATTCCAAGCAGACCATATATTTGTTGCGATTTGAAGTGGACTCATATTAATCATTCGAAGTTGAAAACGACCTTTCCTCATTGTGGCATATGGAAACATCTTCATATTATATCCGTAGAATGGTGTGCTACCGACCGCCACAACGCTTGCATTACCTTCATAGATGGTCGCTCCAGTTGGTATCGGAGCACCCATTTCTCTGCCATTGGGCCCAATACGAAATGCTGGCCTTCCCAAGTTGACTATTCGGACTTGATTGGTTGGGTTTTTAAAATACTGAGGAAGTGTTTTTGAATATCCTGCCATAAGGTATCCGGTCATCCCTTTGGCAAGTGTTTCATACCATTGACCTTTGCCGTTGTTTTTGACTTGATAATAATCATTGAGTACTGCTGCATCGATGCCCAAGCCAGCAAACGGAAACAGGGTTTCTTCAGCTTCTACAAGATGGACTTGCTGTAGTTGGTGCACACGCTGAGCCCGCCAAGAACCTAAATCTTTTTGAGGGTTGCTAGAGCCAAGCCAACCAGCCAATGCATTTCCAGTCCCTAAGCGAAGTGCACCGACTTTTGGTAGAAGTTGTCCAGGCTGTTGTAGTTCATATAAACTGTTGATTACATCTACAATTGTGCCGTCACCACCGCCTGCGAAAATGGCTCCAACACCAC
>JAYYJC010000069.1:0-5275 GCA_036146655.1 Myxococcota bacterium
TCCACGGATGAAGATCATTCCGTTAATCGAACTTGATCCACCCAAAACCTTACCGCGAGGCTGATAGACTCGTCGGCCGCTCAATTCAGGTTCTGGCCCTGATTCATACCACCAGTTGTATGTCTTTCCTGCAAGCGGATAGGTCAATGCTGCTGGCATATGCAGACGAAAGTCAAGTCGATAGTCCATGTGGCCGGCTTCTAGTACAAGCACATGCATGGTCGGGTCTTCGGTCAACCGTCGAGCAAGAACACATCCTGCTGAGCCGCCTCCAATAATGATTTTGTCAAATGATGGTCCGGAACTCACCAACGGCGAGGGGTTGCTCATGAAGCATCCATGGCAATCTTCATGGAACGGGTGGCCATGTCCTCAAGCCAGCCCAAATCCATGTCCTGATGCGCCTCACAAATGAACCAAGGCTCTCGAGAATCTGGTTCAAGCATGACCCCATGCTCAATGAGTTGCCATGCAAATGCCGTATACAAATCGCTGTTGGTTGATTTCCAATCTCGATAGTTAGAGGGCACATGATCACCAAAATGAATCCCAAACATGGATGGCGGTCCGGCAAACCGATGTTCAATACCTGCGTTGGAAAAAACACGCCCAAGAACAGCGCGGATCTCTGCGCCCACCCGATCGACGGTGTTCAAAGCGTCGGTGTTGGCCAAGATGTCAACGGTTGCGTTTGCAGCGCTTAGGGCCACCAGATTTGCAGTGTAGGTTCCGCCATGAACCACACCCCCACCCGCACCAATGACATCCATAATCTCCGCACGGCCGCCAAAGCAGGCCACAGGATAACCATTCCCAATTGCCTTAGCGTAAGTGGTGAGATCTGCGTGAATGTTGTAGAGTTGCTGGGCCCCACCGGGCGCCACGCGGAAACCTGTTTTGACTTCGTCCATAATAAGCAACGCTCCGTATCGATTACAGGTGTCTCTAAGTTCCTGCATCCATGCGGGCGTTGAGGAAATGCTACCACAATTACCCATAATGGGTTCCAACAGCACAGCAGCGATTTGTTCGCCTTTGTCTTTAAACAGCTTTGCCAAGGACTCAGAGTCATTCAGGGGAATAAAGTCAACCAGATCTCTGGTTTTGGCAGGAATCCCCGCACCAAAAGGGATGATATCGGGTATGCGGCCAGATGTTGGATCCCAGGCCTCCATGTCACTCTTCCACATCATCTCATCTGTCAAACCATGAAATCCACCCTCGACAATCACCACTCTGTTTCGACCCGTATAACCTCTGGCGGTACGCAGCGCCCCCATAACCGCTTCTGTGCCCGAGTTTGCAAAGCGCATCTTTTCAATGTTTGGGCAAAGGGCTTTAATCCGCTTCACCACTTCAACGTCCAGCAATGTGGAAAATCCAGAAATGGTTCCAAGCTCGGTAATCGCTTTAATGACCGCTGAGTCTACACGCTGATCTCGATAACCCAGAATAATCGGACCGTATCCCAATCGGAAATCAACATATTCCTTTCCGTCACAATCCGTGAGACGGCAGCCTTTGACATTGTCAACAAAGACGGTTTTGTCTTCTCCCCAATATCTGTAGTTTTCTGCAACTCCTTGCGGCATGTGAGTGTGGGCTTCAGCCATGCGATTTTCTTGTTCGGTTGTCAGTGTTGCCATGGGTATTCCAGTAAAGTAAAGCGTTAATTTAGATGGGTATTGAGTAAATACTCGTATGATCGTAAATGGTTTAAATCAACAGATAATACACAATTCCTGCTTCAAAGCAAATGTCAACACTAGATGAATTTTACATTGGTGAAGATGAGACACACTCAACCGCTTTTCAACTTCCAAATTCTAAAATTGTTCGTTAGTACAACCTAATTTCAGATGCCGAGCGTCTTGACTGAAGTTGCGTTTACGGTTGGTTTGATGCCTTGCTATAGTCAAGACTGTGACATACATTTCAACACACAAATCGCCGTAGTAGTTGTGTTCAATTCCACTTATTGAAGATTAGATGGTGGGGTAAAACCGTTGTGATGCCTTATTGAAATACATACCCGAATGTCAATGATCAATTATAGTAAGATGGTCTATAATGACTTGAATGTCCTCCACTCAAAATGGAAAATAATATGCTTTTGTCAATTGCAATCTTCACCGGAATGTCTCTTGCCGAGCAGACGCCCTCAGAAGTGACTGTCGAGCAAGTTCTCCAAGAGGTCGACGATCTATTCCGTCGAGAACATTCCATTGTGACCATGCAAATGCGGGTCAAAACAAAAAGATACGAACGAACCATGACCATGGAAGCCACCAGTTTGGGTACCGAACATACTTTAATAAAAATACTCGAGCCTGCCAAGGATGCAGGCACATGTACGCTAAAGGTCGACCAATCCATATGGAATTATCTCCCGAGAGTAGACAGAACCATGAAGATTCCAGCAGGAATGATGGGTGGTGCATGGATGGGTTCTCACCTAAGCAACGATGATTTGGTCAAAGAAAATCGATTTTCGCAGGACTTTAGCGCTCAGTTTTTGTCCAAACCCGGCTTAAACAATGGAGATGAATATGTCATTGAACTGGTGCCAAAGGAAGACACTGCCATTGTATGGGGGAAGATTGTCTCACGAAGCACAGCAGCTTTATTGCCCATTGAAGTCAAATACTACGACGAAGACGGCACTTTAAAAAGGACCGACAGCTTTTCAGAAATCAAAGAAATGGATGGTGTAAAAATTCCCTCTGTCTTCACCATCACACCTGCCGAAAAGCCTGGAGAACTTACTGAGATCACATACATCAAAGCGGACTTTACAACCCCTGTTTCTAAAGACCAATTTTCACTGCAGGCACTGAAGAAATAAACGATGCGATTTTATTTTTTGGTCTCTTGGCGAAACATTTGGCGCCACAAGCGTCGAACACTAATTACTGCACTTGCGATGGCCATATCACTGGGCCTCTGCATGCCACTCATTACACTCAATGATGGATTTTATCTGCAGTTTTACGATGTTCTCGTCAAGCAACGGTTGGGCCATGTTCAACTTCGCCATCCAGACTATGCCAAAACAAAAATCATGCATGACACCATGCACAACGGCACGCAGCTTCAGCAGCAAATAGACACACATCCTGCCACAGCAGTCAGCACTGCTCGACTATTTGGCAACGCCCTTGTGAGCAAAGAAGAAACCGCCTCAGGTGCTAATATTACGGGCGTACAGCCTACTTCTGAAGCCAATTTGACACGAATGGACACCGCAATTGAGACTGGCCGATACTTGTCTGAAACGGCCAACCTAGAAATTGTGATTGGCACTGAACTTGCCAGAGAACTCGAGGCCTCGGTTGAAGACATACTCTTTGTCTATACTCAAGCCGCAGATGGCACCCCTGCCTATGAGTTGTATACCGTTGTCGGCGTGTATAGCTCAGGCTCTGTGATGATGGACCGTGGAATGCAGATGCATCTCACCGATCTGCAAAACTTACTGCAACTGCCTGAACAACTACACGAAGTCATTGCCTTAACGGACACAAAAGACCGCAGTGTCATTGGTGACTATGTGGAGGCACTTCCAGATCATGTCAACAGCGGCGATAATGGCTACACATTTTATAGAACAGCACCAGACGGATTTGTCTCCGAACAAAGCAGCCCACCAGACAATCCAGTACTGATTCAAAGTTGGTGGGAAAGTTCGCCACAGACATCTGAACTAATGGGGTTCAGAGATGTCGCAACGGGATTATTTCTTGGCATCATCTTCTTTATCGCTGGATTTGGTGTCTTGAACACCATGCTAATGAGCGTGTTTGAGCGGACCCGTGAACTCGGTCTATTGAAGGCCGTTGGTTTAAGGCCCGTTAAGTTAATCTGGTTGGTCTTGGTCGAAGCGGGGCTACTGGGAGTCATATCCGCAATCGTCGGTATTCTGATCGGTGCATCATTAAATTGGTATTTGGTTAATCACGGAATTGACATCAGCGGAGGGTCTGGAGAACCAATGAAGATGATGGGCGCAAGCTTTGACCCTGTCGTATTTGGTGATGTAGACATCGGTTATCAAATTCAACCTGTCTTGGCGATGATCGTCTTTTCAGTTGTGGCAGCTATATGGCCAGCCATTCGCGCCGCTCGACTTGAACCTGTTAAATCTTTGCGCCAGGACTAAATCATGCTGATTAAAATTGCCCTACGCAACATTGTTCGAAATGGCAGACGATCGATCATCACCATCCTAGCCATCACAGCTGGCTTATCGGTTCTCACTTTAAGCCTGACACTAAGAACAGGTCAATACACCGAAATGATCAACTCAGGTGTCTCACAACTGGCAGGCCATGTGGTCATACAGCAACACGGGTACCAAAAAGAAAGAGATGCTGAATTGTTCTTTAATGATAGAACCGCTATTTACACTGCACTTGAACAGGCCTATCCAGATGCTGTCATCACCACCCGCAGTTTTGTCGGCGGTCTTCTGTCTTCTACTTCCGGTCCAGGTTTTGCGGCAGCCATCGGAATTGACCCCGAAAAAGAGAAGGCAGTATCCGACTTCTACGAAAAGATGGTAGAGGGAGAATGGCTGGATGACGATCCTCGGGAAATTGTCATCGGTGTCAACATGGCCAAGAGCCTTGGCGTCGACTTGGGTGACAAGTTGGTGTTCAATGTTCAGGTTGGTCCGGAGATGAATTCGCGCTTGTACCGAGTCAAAGGAATCTTTAAAACCGGTGCCGAGGAAGTTGATGCCATCACTGCTTATGTTCATCACGAAAGCATCGAAGAGCTCTTTTTACAAAAAGACATGGCGCATCAACTGGCACTGCACTTTGACAATGTCGACAGAGGGAGCATTGAAGCGCCTGCCATTAAAGAGATGCTTGACAGAGAAAATCTAGAGATTCTTGACTGGAAGGAAGCTGTTCCTGAAATTGTCAACTTGGTTGAGATTGATGTCAAATCGAACGAATTTATCAATGCCATATTGCTCATCATTGTGTCATTAGGCGTGCTCAACACTGTACTCATGTCAGTATTAGAAAGAACGCGCGAATTTGGCGTAATGCTGGCCATTGGCCTTCGTCCAAGTCGCCTCAGCCGCGTGATTTTGCTTGAGGGTTTTCTACTGGGACTTGGAGGAGCAGTGCTCGGTCTGATAATTGGTGGCATAATCAGCTATCCGCTGGTTGTAAGCGGAATAGACATGTCAGCCTCAATGGGTGAAAGCACAGTAATGGAAGGCGCTGTGATGACCACCCATATGTACGGAGAATATGATTGGGGG
>JAYYJC010000070.1:0-2222 GCA_036146655.1 Myxococcota bacterium
CGATATTTCCGCTGATTTCAAGGTTATACCAATTGGGATACCGTTACCCACAAACAGCGCCAAACTCAACTTCAAAATCACTTTAATTTGAATCACATAGGGTTTCAAAACCATGTCAGTTGACACCAACAACGACGCTTCTTTAGACAATGAGAACGATTGCCTTTGGACACTCATTGCAGATGTCCGACATTGGCTTGAATGGCAGTCAGATTGTGGGGCCGTTGACTGGGCTGTTGACGATTGGACGGCATGGACAAAGCCGATACAAAGAACTCAGCAAAGTGCAGCGCCAGCGTACAATCGGGCAATTCAAAATAAATCAAAGGCTCCAGACACAGTTGAACAGACAAAGTCACATACACCGCATCCTCCAGCGCCAGTTACACCTGACAAACCAAAGACGGAAATTCCCAGTGCTTGGCAAACCATTATAGAAAATGCGGCTCCTGTACTCAATGTCGCTGCCTTGTCTACCGGGGATGCTGGACTACAAACCGTCAGAGAATTTCAGCGCTCTTATTGCCAATCCAATACACCTTGTCAGATTGGTTTTGGCAATATTCATGCGCCCGTACTGATAATTGCTGGCGACAAGTCACCAATGAAGGCTGATGGCTTTAAAATGTTGAGTAATATGAGAGAACATGTCCTTAAATTGAGTAAGTCACAGCTCTACTTTATGGACTACCCAACCCGAGGTTCTGGACAATCCCTATGCCATCAAAAGCTCTGTCACCAAATCTTTCATGGTTTATTGAGGGCCCAATCTCCCAAGTTCATCCTTGTGATGGGTGAAGCTTGCGCCTTAGAACTGTTTGGAAGTCAAGGGAGACCAGTAATGGGTGAAGTTGGTGAGTTGCGTTGTCTTGGAACTGTGGACCAGCCCATTCAAGCTGTCTGGACACACCATCCCCACTTTCTACTCGACCATGGACATGAAAAAAGGACTGTAATGCGTCATCTGCAGAATGTGCGCCGTCTGCTAATGAAACAGGGTTTACAATAGACCTATTTCTTGGTCTTGAGACCTTGAAGAAGTTGCCCTAGATGAGATACACGGGGCTGTTCTGGTGGTGTATATGATTGATCAGTTGTTTGGGTGTGGCTGTTCGATTGGACATTGCTCTCAGGCTCTTCGACTTGTCGAATTCCCAAGCCAATGCGTTTCTTTGTTAGGTCAATGTCCAAAATCCTGACACGGTGTCGAGCGCCCACTTGGCTAAATGTGCGAATGTCGTGGATTCGTTTACTGGACAGATTTCGGATGTGGATTAAGCCTTCCACGCCTGGACGAAGTTCGGCGAACAATCCAAAATCTTCAATCTTTGTAATGTTGACCTCGATGACCTCACCTATTTGAAATTGTGATGGCACATTAAGCCATGGATCATTGTATTTCGGTCGAAGAGAGATGCGTTTGCTTTCTCTGTTAATGCTTAAAATATCAACATCGATTTGATCCCCAGCCATTGGCATACGCTGGAAAAACTTGAACTGAGATCTTGGAATGAGGCCTTGTATACCGCCAATGTCTACAAATATGCCAAAATCTTTGATTGACTTGACTGTTCCTACAACAGTTGCACCTTCATTGATTTGATTGATGGCGTTGGTGGCAATCTTAGCCGCTTCATTTTCTAATATTTTTCGACGCGATACCAACATGTCTTTGGCACTGAGTTCTTGGATGAGGAAAGTCAGTTCTTTTCCAATGTAACTATCTGGATCGGCATCGTTCTGGTAATCCATTTGAGAGGTTGGACAAAAGGCTCGCCGTTGTCCAACCAATACGCTGTATCCACCGCTGTTTCGTTCTTTTACCGTTCCGGTAACAGGAACCTGGTCTTCAAATGCCTGTAAAAAACTGTCTTCGTCTTTGGCTTCTGTAATGTTCATTGTCAAGCGGATGCCATTGGTGCTATGTGTAAGGACCGTGGCGGTGATAGAATCGCCCTTTTTAAAAGGGCCACCAACGGTGTCATCAATATTGATAAATGCCTCAGATTTTGTACCAATGGATACCAGCATGAAGTCGGAGTTTACTTTGCTTATCGACCCTTTTACTGTGTCGCCTCTTCGAACATGTACATCTGCAGTGTCGTCAATCAGCGCTTCTAAGAAGTCATCGCCAACACCATCTAAGGCTTCTAGAATTGAAGTGGTATCGATGGTTGACGGTTGAAAAGATGACGGCTTTTTCTTGGGCCTCTGCTTGGGTT
>JAYYJC010000071.1:0-15596 GCA_036146655.1 Myxococcota bacterium
CGCCACTGGGCTTGGCTTGAACCAGATCATGTGGTTATCTACAATGTCGAGACAGCAACGGTGCGCAAAATAAATGCGAAAGTGGTGGATGGCTTAACGGTCTTTGAAGATGGTGTGTGTTGGTCTGCACTTAATCAACAAGATCTGGATGTGTATTGTTCGGATGGTTTTTCTTTGGAACGGGCGGGACACCAGCGTTGGCCGTATCGTTCCGATGGTGTCCTTATCTTCCGTGAACAGCAAGAAGTGATGAAATGGATCATTCCTCCAAAAAGTCCATAATAGCCATTTTGTTGGTGATATCTGTGGCCTTTTACGAAGGCGGAAGCGCTTCTGTGCTGTCTCTGGTATGGGCATTAATGATGTTTGGTGCCTTCGTGTTGGTGGGCCGAGATCTGAGTTACCGTTTGTTCCCTTTGGTTCGCGTGGGGCTATTGGCCGAGGTTATTTTGGGGATGCTCATTACAGGTTGCCTTGCATTGTTTTGTTGTTTGGTAGGGCTTGGTCTTTGGCCAGTGGTATTTTTCGTGTTGAGTTTTGGGCTTTGGAAGCTGCATCTTGTACACCTTGGGGCCCTTCCTCGTTTGACTGTCACCAATGGATTAGCCATACTTATTTTTACCATCGTCTGTCTTCTGGATGTGTTGAAGGTGCCTCAGGGGGCAGACGAACTCTATTATCATCTTCCTTTGGCGAAGCATTATTGGCAGGAAGGTTCCCTAATTGGTGGAGAGTTGCGCCCCAATGGTTCACGGCCTCAATTGCTCCACTTGATTTATGCTTTGGTTTGGAGTGTCGGGGAGCACCGTTCTGTTGGATGCTTTCAGCTCCTACTTGGCACGCTTCTCACTGTTGAGGTGAGCCGAGAAGCCGATATGCGTCAAAAAGGTTCAGGGCTCATTGCCGTTGTATTATTGGTTGGCTCGTATTCTTGGCTGTTGGCCAATGGTCAGGTGGGCTCTGATATCCCTGTGGCGGCTGCACTTTGGAGTGCCTATTTGCTTCGCCATTCTCCGATTGCACTTGTGTTGTTGGGGGCTGCATTGAGTTGGAAGTACACGGCTGTCGGACTTGTTTTAACAATTGGTGTCATCACTTTTCGCCCACAATCTGATTATCTCAAAGCGGTCATCGCAGCCGCTCTCATTTGTTTCATGGGTATTTTGTTCAATTTGACGGAGGGGCACCACCCATTTTTTCCCTACTTGGGCTGGTCTACGGAAATGCCTTTTCAGATTCTTGATCGATATGGGATGGGGCGACTCCCGCTAGATTTTCTTTCGCTTCCGGTTCGTATGGTTCTGAATGCACAAGCCGACAGTCTTCAATTCTTAGGTCAACTCAATATGCTCTGGCTTGGACTTCTTCCGTGTGTCTTGGCTGGTCGGCGTCATTTTTGTCTTGCTGTGGTGGTTGGCCTGGGATTTGTATTTTGGGCAATGGGGCCTCATCTATTGCGTCATTTTGTGTTGGTGATGCCATTTGGTGCCGTCTTGATGGCTCTTGTTCTTGGCACATGGAGTCGGCTTCGTTGGCTCGTCTTGGCTGTTGGAATTTTGTCTTTGCCAGACAACTGGTCAGTGCTATTGTCTGATACTGGTCCGCATGGTACGAGATCGGTCAAGGATCCGTGTCGTTCGGCTCTCTTGCAGTCCAATGATGTCCTTCCTGAAGATTCAACTGTGGCCTTGATGTATTGTTGGTCTGGTTATTTACTTGAGCACTCCTATGTGCTGAGTTCGATTGAAGACCACATTCCCACTCGCCAATGGTTGATTAAGCATGGGGTGGATTCTGTTAAGCAATTGCGGTCGGAAGCCAATGTAGATTTTGTGGTGGTCGGCCCCAGCCCATTTGGACGGAAACCCTATGATGGGGTAACGAAGGAAGACTGGTCAGCGTTTTATCTCAAGCCAGAGGCTGAACTAGAAGAAGCATTAATCCAAGATGGAGTCTTAATCTTTCAGTCTGGTCAATCAAGGGTTTATCGAATCCGTGAAAAATAGTGGCTGCTGTATTGACATCATCTTTCAAATCTCATAATTTTAAGGTGTCACATAAGCGGAAGTGGCGGAATTGGTAGACGCGCAAGATTCAGGTTCTTGTGGCCTTATGGCTGTGGGGGTTCAAGTCCCCCTTTCCGCATTCTTTTGGGTTTGAAGTCACCATTTCTTCTTCACTTTGAGGTTTTGTCGAGAGAAGCCTCGGATTGTAATGTCACATTTCGTGTCCAACTGTTATATTTTTGTAGAGGTAAAGTCAGCGTGACACCATTGCCTCATTTTGTATTCGAAAGCAAATACAAAACTGTGATTGTCCCGATTAATACTTGGACAATAAAACTGGTATAGAAATTGCTTTGGTATCTTTTGTTTCAAGTCAAGGAGGATTGATGAAGCGTAATTCAATAACAATCATATTGGGACTCTCCCTAGGGCTTCAGGCCTGTGCTGAAATGGCATATTCAACGAAGAGTGAGGCCGGCTATTATGGTGACACTGCGTCAGGATACGCCATGGACGATGCCGATGTCGCAGCGGAAGCGCCCTATGATGGCGAGTTTGATGATGGCTATGGGTCAGAGTCTGAAGACAGTTTTTTGGCCTTGCGTCCAGCAACCACAGATGCGTATGTTTTTGTGGCAAACCCAGACCGCAATACCGTGAGCAGAATATCGGTCCCATCTTTAGAAGTACTGACAACCGAGGTTGGAGTAGAACCCTCGATTGTTGAAACTTCAGCAGACTATACCCGTGCTGTTACTTTCAATAAAGGATCAGATTCGATCAGCATTATCGATGCAGACAGTTTGGATGTCACAGAAGTTGAAGTGCGTAACAACCTCAATCAGATGAAAATGTCTCCAGATGGGAAATGGGCGATCTGCTATCACGATGTGAATGCAGATGATGGCGGAACAGCAGACGGCGGCTCCATTTCCTTCAATGCCATTTCGATCATCGATCTCGAAACATCTGAACAGGTCGAGGCCATCGTGGGGGCCTATCCTCATGATGTGCAATTTACGGAAGATTCCGCATTGGCTGTCATCGTGTCTGATGACTATCTTGCTGCTGTTGACTTGACGTCTGAATCAGTGCTTCCCAAACGCATTGCCATCAGTGATGATTTAATCAATCCCCCCAGAGCAGAAGAGGTTTTACTGGATCCAATTGGACGATACGCCATTGTTCGTCAGTATGGTGTGAATGAACTCGTTCTGGTTGATTTCTCTGACAATGCAGTGTCTGAGGTGAGCATGCTTGCTGTCGGTGAAAATCCAACGGACATGGATGTCAGCCCAACTGGAGATGAAGCGATCGTGGTGGCACGAGGTTCAAAAGAATTGTGGATCTATGATCTTGAAGATCCAACCAATGATCCGATCATCGTTCCTTTTCCTGAGGAAGAGGTCTTTGGTTCATTGTTACTGTCTCCTGGCAATGAGCAGGGTATTTTATACTCAACGGCCAGTGGGCAGTCACGCTATGGCGTGTGGGACAGACTGACTGAAGAAGTCTTGGTGAGAGGGCTTGTGAAGCCTGTGTCTTCGGTTGGACTTTCACCCAATGGAAATACTGGGGTCATCTTTCACCCGCAAGAGAACGGCGATACGCCATCAAGTTCTCAGTTTTACAATCACCATGCACTGTCATTGGTCGATATGGGTGATTTCTTCTCCACATCGTATCGATTGGCGGGTGAACCCACTGCTTTTGCAAGCACTCCAGACGGCAATACTGGATTTTATGTGATGGATGGTCTGCCTTTCCTTGAAATCATTGATTATCAAAGCTTTGTTCCAGCGGAAGTTCGATTGCCAAGTGTTCCAGTTCACCTTGGAAATCTGCCCGAAACAAACACAGTCTTTGTAAGTCAGGAACATGAACTTGGTCGATTAAGCTTTTACAATGCAGACGAATCACAGCTTCGAACCATTACTGGTTTCGAGCTAAACTCAGCCATTGAGCATGACTAGGAGGATGGCATGAATACAAATAGAAAATCAATCTTAATTGCCATGTTGGGTCTCAGTGCGTGCAGTTACTGGAATGAATATCTCGATGGACCAACTTGGGATACAAATGTGGCTGTGGCAGAAGATGGTGTATATGTCAATTTGCCGTCGGCAGGGCTTCTCGTTCGGGTGACCGAAAAGGGAGACTTTGATGTGGTGGATCTCAATGGTGCAGAACCCAAAAAATTGGTAAGCGCACCTGATGGTACACAAGTCTTGGTCTTCTCCGAGTGGACAGAGTGTGAAGATACGAGCGATGACATCGTTCTAATTGACGATTGTGATGAAGAAGAGCTTGTCATCCACAATGAATTGGCCATCGTCCAAAATGGTCAATTAAACTCAGCATTGTCAATACCATCCCATCTAAATGCATTGACCTTCTCAGATGATGCCCTCACTGCAGTCGCTTATTTGGACTACAGTCAAGATCAAAACCCTCAAATCAATGGTGTCGCCGATCTTGGGGAAGTGGCATTTATTCGCCTTTCGGATGGTACCAGAGGTTCTGTTTCCGTTGGTTTCTCACCCTCCCGTGTGCTCTTTGGGCCAAACAATCAAGCGGTTGTGATGTCACGGTCCCAGGTTGTGGCCGTTGATCTCAATACTTTTGAGAAAACACTTGAGGCGCCTTTGACACTGGATGCGGACCAGCAAATTGATCCTTCTGGTGCAGAGTTGGCTTATGACGAGGTGTCAGGCTCAACAACGCTTTTACTGACGGTCCAAGGGTCAAGTGATCTGTATATGTTGGATCTTGGCACAGAATATTGGAACATTGGCGACTTGGGTGCCATCCCCAGTGCCATCGGTGTTTCATCCTCGGAATCAAAGTCCGTCTTTGTATTTGATTCCGCTTCGAAAGCCGTTGTATTGGACAATTCAGATCTGTCTACACTCAGCTCTGAGTCGATCAAAGACATCAGTCTTGAAGAGCCAGCAAACAAAGCCATCATTGGTGACTCTTTTGCTGTTCTATACAACGACTCAAACGAATTGGTTCATGACATCTATCGCCTTGACTTAGAAAGTTCAGAGTTGGTGGAATATGTGGTGGCCAATCCAGTTCAAAGCCTTCGATTGACTGAAAGTGGTGGCTATGCGGTTGGCATTCTCAAGCCTGAGTACAATGCCTCTGGTGGACTTGATAGCTATCAAGACAACTTCTACGGCGTGGCCATTTTAGACATGCAAACGGATGATGCAGTCAGTTTGGTAGCTGAAGTCCGCCCCACAGATTTTGTACTGCTTGAAAATGACAGTGGATCTTATGCATTGGTTTTGATGGAAGACAAAGAAGAGCTGCTGTACATTGATCTCAGTAATCCTTCCGTTCCAGAAGAAATCTCACTGCCCAAGCCACCTGCCTCAATCGAGAGTTTACCCGATGGACAGTTTTTGATTACCCATCAGGTAGGTGCTGGAATGATTTCATTTCTGGATCCCGAAAACCTAGACATCAAAACAGTCAGTGGCTTTGCCATGTTTGGTTTGATGGAAGACGACACGCTTGAACGCCGCGGCGAGGAGAAATAATCATGCTTAACTTTGTGTTTATCCTATTAAACAGTGCCCACGCTACTGAAGACTCACCAAAAAATGAGTTGTCGATTGAGGTGGGTTATCTCGATGGCCGCAGTCCCAAAACTTGGGCCTTCCACAACAGTACAACCTATGGCTTGCGTGGGGGTTACGGAATCAACAACTGGCTCACAGTGATTGGCTCTTGGCATATGAGCCAGACCTTCACTTCATTTTCTGATGATCATTACGATGATTACGAATACGACAGCGAGGTTGATTATGTCTATGGTTCGACCGATATGCCATTCTCTACTCGTCTGCGTTCTCATGAAATCGCCTTGGGGACTAAAGTAGATTGGTCCCCATTTCAAAGGATTCATCCTTATGCGACGGCCCAGATACTCATTAATCGCATGGGGTTAAACATCACTGAATCTTATCTTGAGGACGACCCTCAGGTCGATATAAATGGGGGTGGTATGGGCTTTGGTGGGATTGCATCTGGTGGAGTAGAATATCGCACGCGGTCATTTTCGAATGGTTTGCAACTCGCATCTCATTTTGAATTGGGCTACGGTATTTCTTCTCGGGTTCAGTTTGATGGCATGTCCAACAATGAAGGTGATTTCTCCGATGTTAATGTAGGCGATTTGGCTCTTGGTGGACTCTATGTTCGATTTGGCATGGGTGTTCGATTCTAGCTCTTTCTGTTGATTTTGGAATGGCGCTGAGCATATGCTCAGCGCCAGTTTAAATATCACTGGGTATTCCCGTGACGAGGAATGCAGCACCAATCGAAAGATTTGTTCTTCCATTTGATTCTTTTGTTGTTCTTTCCTTCAAATTCGATACATTAGTACACACTATTTTGGTCGGAGACTTGAATCATGACATGGAATGAGCAGAATATGCTTTCATATTTAAATGAAGGCAACGAGCAGCGTGTGCTTGAAGCGATTGCCTACTTCGAGCAATATCCAAGTGCTGAAGCTGTTGTTCCGATGCTGAGAGTCGCTGGACAACGAGAAGAGGGGCTCTGGCGAGTGACTGAAGGCGGCACACTGCGTCAGACAGACAAAGCCGAATCCAGTTGTGTTGGCATACATGCATATGTACAACGCCCCGAGTTTGAACCATCGCTTCTGAAGGCGTTGACCCATCGAGAAGCGATCGTGCGCGCACAGGCCGCATGGGCGCTCGGCTTTAAGTCAGACGAAAAATCAGTCGGCGCTTTGAATTCTGCGTTACAAGACCCTGAAACAGGTGTGGTTTTACAAGTTATGCGTTCTCTCCAGCGCCGTGGCAATGCACCACTTGAACGCATTCTTCCTTTGATTAATGCACCTGAATCGACGGTGCGCTGGGCGGCCATTAACGCAGTTGGCGTATCCACTGATCCGCAGGCACCCAATGTATTGACGCTGTTAATGACATCTGAAGAACGTTCAGATGCCACACGAGCACTTGCTGCGCGTTTGCTGTCTCGGCATCGAGACCCAATGGCTGCTGGTGCACTCATTGCAGTTCTCAAAGAAACCTCTGCTTCCTTAAGAGCACAAGCCTGCCTGTCTTTGGGTTTAATGGGCGCAAAAGCCGCTGAAAAATCCATCTTCCATCTGTTGATCGATGAAGACGAAGATGTTCGTTACGCCGCCAGCATCAGTCTTGGTTTACTGGGTGATACCCGTGTGGTCCCCAATCTTTTGCGTGCCCGTCGACCTGGGGATATTCGCAATCAAAAGCTCGCCGAGCAAACCTTAGATGGGCTCGGTGTTTTGGCGCTTGAAGACCTTGTTCAGTCCATGAGAGGCGATTTAATGCCTTACCGTGCAGATGCCACTGACTTTATTGGCAAACTCAAAACACCTCGGGCAACGCTCGTTCTCATTGAGTCTTTGTTGGACGAGCTGATCTTTAGCAATGCCCGCCAAGCCATTCTAGACTTGGGTGAACCGGCTGTGCAGCCATTGATCTTTGTGGCCGGTAACTCTGAGGCACCGGTTGTCTTTCAAGAAAAGTGCATTCGACTTCTTTCAGATATGAATGCGACCGCAGCAGTAGATGTTTTGATCAAGCAACTTGGGTCTTCTGAACCGTCTATTCGGGCTTTATCTGCGCGAGTCATCGGTAAGTTTGGTTCATCCAAAGCCGTCAAAGCCATGATGAAAATGATTAAGAAAAAAGACAAAGAAACAGACGACGTCTTGGCTGAGGTTTCTTTGGCTCTTGGCAAACTAAAGGCCAAAGGTGCTGCAGAAGCGTTGATTGCCCAGCTTGACCATCCAAGTTCCAAAGTTCGAGGGTATTCCATATCAGCCCTTGGTGAATTGCAAAGTTCAAAAGCCGTTGAGCCGTTGGTTGAACGCCTATCTGATCCGCAACAAGACAACCGTGCCATGATGATCCAAGCATTGGCGAATATCGGTGACGACAGGGCAATCGAACCTCTAAAAGTCATACTTAACGAGGTTCAGGAAGACCGTCTCCGACATGTCAACAATTACCTTGGCACCTATGTGGTGCAAGGACTTGCAAAACTTGGAGAGGGAAGTGTGATACAGTTGCTTCTTTCGGACTGGGAAGAAGAACTTGAGACAGCGGTCTCTCTCCTAGGTGAGCGCTCTTTGCCGTATTTGGAAAGCATTCTCAATGAAGACCGAGACGCACATTCCAGAGCGCTTGCAGCTGAAGCAATGGGGATTGTGGGTTCACCTTTGGCGCTTGGTGCATTAATTAAAGCCCTGCAAGACTCCTCTGATGCAGTGCGTTCTGCTGCGGCTCGATCGCTCAATCAAGTTCACTCTACTCAAGCCCAGATTACAGCGGGATAACCAGCTTACCGTTGAGTATTTTATGTGTCTTGTTTTGAAACTGGATTTGGTTTGATCTCATGTTATAGCTGTGTAAAACCCATTCCTACGAGGCTGAGGTGAGCAAGTCAGACCTTGTAATCTCAAAGCATTTGGTGATACCTTCCGCTGAATTGGTTACTCAGGTCAGCGCCAGCGGCGGCCCAGGTGGTCAACATGCCAACAAAACAAGCACCAAGGTTACTTTGCGCTGGAACCTTAGCGACAGCCGAGTGATTAGTGAAACGCAACGGGATCGTCTCAAATTGCAACTGGCACATCGCCTGACCCAATCTGGGGAGTTGATTGTTCACAGTTCAGAGAGCCGAAGTCAAAAACTGAACGATGAAGCTGCTCGGAAACGGCTTGCCCGTTGGATCAAAGAGGCCCTTATCGTTCCCAAAAAACGCAAGGCGACCAAACCAACTCGGTCATCTAATGAGCGTCGCCTAAAAAGAAAAAAGCGTCATTCTGATCTTAAAAAGGCCCGACAAAAAAAGCAGTTCGATTAGGCTATTCTGTCTCAGAGTTGGCTGTGAGCGGGGTATCTGATTCTGTTTTCTCGATGCCTGTCTTTGCTTTTGCGGGTGTTTTTGTAAGGGTTCTCACAGGTGTTGTACTTCGCTTGAGCAGAAAGACAGTTAATCCCATTCCAAAAATGATCATGGTGCCATATTGAGCTGGCGTTAGCCCAAGGTACCGAGTGTCTGCGGTTCTCAGATAATCGAAACAAAAACGAACCGGGGCATAATACATGGGTATTAGGGCTAAGAAAAACCCTTGGAAACGGGCCTTTGACCGATCTAAGAGCCGTACAATGGGAATCAGACTCAGGGCCCAAATCGCCTCATACAATCCAAGGTCATGGCAGCTGTATGCCACATTACCAAAGTTATTTTCACAAACCCCTTGAACGGCTAATAGAAAGTCACTTTGAAGTCCGGGATGGTCGTGCGCCATAAAACAACCGACCCTTCCAAGTCCAAACGCCATTGGAAAACCGTAGATTACGCAATCACCATAATGCAGTGCCCGTATTGGATATTGCAGCGCAGCCCCTGCATCTCTGGCCTTTCTATTTTCTGACTGAACCCTTTTATTTTCTTTTCTAAAAAAAAGATAACACAGAAGTGTGGTGAAAAAAAAGCCGCCAAAGCTGGATAACCCATCCCATACTTTCAATAGATACATTGGGTCTGGATCATAATTGACACCGTTGTGGAGTCCACCAAACAGCTTGTATGGTTCATAAAAGAAAGCGTGACCCAAATGTCCACCGACAAAGATACCGACAATCATCCATGTCACCACTCTGTTAATCACATCAGGATCCAATCCATCTCTCTTGGCTTTGTCCATCGCCATATTGCTGCCCAGCCAAAGCCCGAGCGCCACCATGATACCGAAGCCATGTATTTCAATAAAGCCCAGATCAAACTTAACGGGTGCAAAGAAGGGTAAGGTGGCAAGCATAGTCGTCATCCAGAAATTCAGCAGAAGAGAAGGGCCTATGTATCGTTTTTTAATTGGGTTTGCAATCAGTGGTAGCCACAGAGGCAACTTAAAATATGGTCAATAATTGTCCTCTCGCTTGCAGAAATGTCCAAAAGTTTCTACTGAATCATGTCAAACAAACCCTCCCTTTAAAGTGAGCGTATCATGCAAGTCTCTGTAAATGGAAAATCTTGGACTCTGTTGCCTCCCAAAATAGGGCATGTTGAGAAGTTGATGCGAGAATTGTCTCTGTCACGGTTCGTTGCGACCTGTATTGCGCATCATTTGCCCTCCGATGCACTTTTAAATCTAGAAGATTGGGCCAGTCCCAATCTAGAGCAGCTTCATGATCCCTTTTTTATGAAAGGAATGCCAAGTGCCATTGAACGCATTGAGAGAGCCATTCAAGACAATGAGCGCATCCGCATTGTGACTGATTATGATGTTGATGGGACAACCTCGAGTCTGATTCTTCAGGCCGTCTGTGGGATTCTTGCTGGGCGAGAGCTATTGGACTACCACATTCCAAATCGATTTATAGAAGGGTACGGCTTCTCGATACAGGCTGCTGAGCAGGCTGCAAAAGACAAAATCAATTTGATCATTACCGCAGATATCGGGATAAGAGATGCTGCCGCGGTCACACGAGCCCGACAACTCGGTGTTGATGTGGTTATCTGCGATCATCACCTTCCTGCAGGCGAAACGGGTCCCCAAGATGCCAATGTCATTTTGTGTCCACCTCAACAAGGTTGCGCTTATCCAAATGCCGGTCTTGCCGCCTGTGGTGTATCTCTGAAACTCGCGCAGGCATTGTTGTCGAGAAGCCGAAAGTATGCCAGTAACCCAGACAAAGTGCAATTGATTGTGCGTTCTCTCCTTAAGTTGGCCGCCATTGGGACCATTGCAGATGTCGTTTCACTGGCCACCTCGGAGAATCGTGCCATTGTTCAATTGGGCCTCCATGCGTTACGCCATACCCCGCACTCGCCGGGTCTTCAAGCGCTACTGAATGTGTCTCAACTTTCGGACGGCTGGGTGGATGTTGGCTCCATTGGATACAATATCGCGCCAAGAATCAATGCTGCTGGACGGATTGACGATGCCAAAATAGTGGTGGATCTCCTGTTGTGCAAGGACCCAAAGCGGGCACGAACATTGGCCTCTCGTATCAATGATCTGAACACAGAGCGGAAAGGGCTTCAAGAGCGTTTGGTCAATGATGCATTGTTGTCCGTTCCCGAGCCCCTTCCAGCTTTTGTAACGGTCTCTGGTGAGGTTTCCGATGGCTGGCATTCTGGTATTATTGGCATTGTTGCAGGCCGATTACGCGATCATTTGAATCGCTCAGTGGCGGTAATTTCTGTCTCAGGAGACATTGGCCGCGGTAGTGTGAGATCAGTTGATCAGGTTCATGCAGTGAACGCGCTGACATCAGCAAAAAGTCTATTAAACCGTTTCGGTGGGCACGCCGCCGCAGCTGGCTTTGATGTGCCCTCTGTTCACATTGAGCCCTTAGGAAAAGCACTCATCGAATTCGCTGAAAAAGAAATGAAAGGCAAGCCTGTGGTTCCGAACATAGAAGTCAGTGTCGAAGCATTGCCAGAATTGCTTACACTCAAGGAGATTCAGCGGCTTGAAGACTTAGGGCCTTTCGGAAAAGACAATCCCAGACCGGTTGTTCAGCTGTCTTGTATTCGACCCAAACACGCCATTGTCCTTAAGGAAAAGCACATTAAATTTTCGCTTGGTGCATTGAGTTGCATCTGGTTCAACGGGGCAGAACATTGGTCACAACTTAAAGCGCATTCCATCGACATCATTGGTGAGGTTGGGGTTAATCGCTATAATCAGCGTTCAAGTCCACAATTCATTATTCGGGATGCCCGCCTTTCCGCTTCTTCGCATTTGTAATCATATCCTCCAAGAGTGGAACCAATTCTCTTTCTAGTTCAGGCTCAGGAAAATCAGAGACAAAGTCCGTTTTTTGATAGGGAACTTCCGTCCATTTTTTTATATTGAACCTCAACTTCCAGTCTATTGGTGGAAGATCTGCCCGAATTTTTGAAGGCAGATCTCGGCCATCCATTTTTTTGTAGTTGGGATAGTGAAGGACGAGTGATTCTGCACCAAGTGAAACCTTTCGCGCTTGCTTTGTTTTTTCTCGGCAAGTGACTGTTTCAGATTGACACGGCCAAAGCCCAAGAAAGATACTGTGGAGGTAAATCTCATCCATTTTTCCATGGCTAAGTGTCGTGGCCAATTCAGAAGCTTTGGTGGAAGAAAATTGAATTCCCTCAGCCAATAAGGCACCTGAAATATCGTCTTTGTTTCCCACAAAAACCATGATTTCACTTCCAGATGGTCCCAAAACTGAAACACGGAAATCACTTTCAGACAAGAGCAATTCCCCATGTAAACGCCCTGCGAATGTTGGTCCATGAACTTGAATGGTCATTTCAGCATGGTAAACAGCTTTCGGTGCCGCCATGAGCGGTATGCTAAACAGCCACATCATTTGTCAAGTTTCTCCTTAATGCTTGTGATGCGCATTTGTATTTCGGATTGATTTAATTGGTTCTGTTCAATCATGATCGGTATCATTTTTGACAAGTGCTGCGCCCCGGTCGAAAATGCATTCATTTGTACAGCATGTTCTGCTGCTCTAAGCAATAGATAAGGATCTTTTGGGGCGTAATACAGTAGTCGGTTTAAAGCTGCTTCACAGGTTTGCCAATCTTCATTTAAACAAATCAATTCAGAACGGAGTGTCCATTCGATGATTTCGGGTGCGGGTGATTTGCGAGTAGGAAAGTGCTCCTTTGGGGGTGGAATGTGGCGCACACTGCCAATGCAGGATGTGAACATCCAGAACCAAGCGCTAGCCATTGGGCAACTCTCTTTCCCAGAGGGCTCTTGCACCTCGGCGCATCGGGTAGATGGCTGCAAATGCACACAATGCCACAACACTGAGAAAGCACCCCCCCGAGATGAGCCATTGAACGCTGTTGAGATCCGTGTCTCGGTAGCGACTCGACAAAAAGAAGTAGATTGGAAAAGCCTCTAAAATCAAGACCGCAAATACCAATGACAATGCCATGACCATGTAAAGCATCCCTGCTGGGCTTGCAGCAAGTTTGGCCGCATTGTCAGATTTAAAGTCTGGGTACATGGCGCCCATGCCAACAGCGATTCCTGAAAGACCAAATGACAATCCAATGGCTGTGAGTATTGCTGTCCACAGCACCAATGGCTCTGCTCCTAATATGGTGGTCGATGAAATGGCCAGCGTTTCTCCAATCAAAAGCATCGGCAAAAATCCAGGCCATGCTTTCGCTTTGAGAAATTCTCGAGCGCTGATTGGTCCTGTTCGAACAATCCAAAACCCTCTGCCCTCATTGGATACTGCAGAAAACTGAAATCGAGCAGCCAGTGCAGCCATTACAAATCCGACCAAAGCTAAGATTAAAAAAGACAGTCCGTTGATCCATGATTGCATCCATGGCCCTCTAAAGCTGTCAACCGGCAGTGAGGCCACAGAAATGATCGAGATGGCCACAATGGATGCGACCAAAAAAAGTTGGGTCCATTGTGATGGGTCTCGTACAAATGTTTTGATGTCTTTTGTCACCATTGCCTGTGCATTTGGCGACAGAGGGAAGGTCCAGAGGCGGATGATTGAGTCCAGCCATTTCGATCCAGCAAGCCGTGCAACTCTGGCTTCTTGCGCCTTTGCTCGACCTTCATCATAGAGGAAATCTGTCAACCATCTGGCCAAGCCATTGGTGGCAATCGCACCGACGATTAATAGCGAAAACTCAAGCCAAGGAAATGGTCTGCCCAGCAGACTTGCGAGCAGTGCTTCAGAGGCCCACTTGGGTGGAAGTAAAAATGGGGTTGGCGCTTGCAGTTCGGCAACATATGCCGCAACTGACTCAAAATTATCTGCATTTGCCAACCGTTCAGGACGCAGCCAACGCAACAAAATAAATATGAACACAAGGGTTATGACGCCGACCAGCATTAAGGCTTCCCTGATTCTTCGCGCAGGAAAAATTGACACCAAGAGAGATGCCAATCCCACCCCCAGTGCAGCAGGGATGATCAAAAATGCCGACAGGACTGCTGCTGCAATGACATAATAATCCCATGTGGCTTGATAGGCGGCACCATAGCAGGCCAGTATGGGGCCCCCAAGTGCAATGGCCATCCAGCTCGATTGACCAATGGTATCACTCAGACGAGCCATGTGGAACTGAACACGGCTGATCGGTAGAGAGAGCAGCAACTCGAGGTCATCAGACAGATAAAACGAGGATAGAGCGGTGACCACATTGGAAAAACACAGCATTCCAAACAGGCTCAGCATTAACAGTTCCATGAGTTTTCGGAGCACTATTGGTCCGACAATTTCAATGCTGTAAAATGTCTTTATGAAATACCAGAAGAGTGCACTCAGGCCGATCCAAAAGAGAACACCAAAAGAACTAAATCCAATGATGAGTAGCCGTTCTGAATTCTTGGCTCGCTTCCAGCGGTTGCGCAATCCTTGTGTTTTTGGCCAGAGGAGGTGACGGATGATCATGGTTGCTCTTCGGTGTCAAAACTATCTGCTGATTGTGTTTCGGCTTCTTCGATGGCCTTTCGTATGTAAGCTCTTAACAGCTTATTTCTCTGAGCTCCCCCAACAAGGGTTCGGATTTCTTCGTACAAAACCGGATCCCTCAGAAAAAGTGCGGCTGACCCAGCCCCATTTTCCAGTTCATTCGAGATGCGAACCAGTTGTCCGCTGGCCTCTTTAATATTGGTGACGATTTGTTTGCTCTCTGGATCATAGATGAGCGAGTTGAGCATTGACTCTTCGTTTTCTATGTGACTCAATAATGCCGTCATTGCTTTTGATACGCCTCTGAGATCAGATGCCAGACGTGCGCCTTCTTGCCCGTAGATGAGTTCATGCATCAGACCGTCTCCCGATTTAATTTCATCAATGCTGTCCCTCATTGATGCGGAGGAGCTTTCTATATTTTTCAAAGTTCCATCCACTCGCTGTCGAAGGGTGTCGTCATAGATGAGCGCATGCAAAAGACCAAGCTTTTGTTGACCATTTTCGAGCTGACCGTCTTTTATGGCGAGTGTGATTTCCTCAAAATGACGAAATGAACGCGCCAGGGATGCTTGCCCCGCTTCGTCATCTGATCCTAAAATTCCGTCTACTTTGTTGGCGATGCTATCAACGGTCCCCAAAATTTCTGTGACAGTTTGTGTGTACTGTACAATGTCAATTGACTCCGCTGTTTGGATGGTTTGACCATCTTCGATTGGGATGCAGTCTAACCCACCCATTGTTAATGACACATACTTGTCTCCAAGGACCCCAACGGTGTCAATGCGTGCCATTGATGATTCCGAGCTCATGTTTTGGTCGTCAATGCTCGGACATTGGCGAATCTTACTCTGGTACTTTGTCTCAATGGAAAGCGTTACACTGAGCCGCCTTGCAGTGCCTTCAGCAAACTCAATGTGTACGACCTCACCCACATCCCAGCCCGCTAATCGAACGGTAGCTCCTTCTTTTAGACCCTTCACATCTGCCCACGAAGCGTAAAGGGTGTACCGTGCTTCAAGCAACTTGGTTGATCCGCCAAGCAGGAAGAGTAATAGGCCAAGGCCCAGGATAAGGCTTAGGATAAACAGACCCACGCGGCGGT
>JAYYJC010000072.1:0-3210 GCA_036146655.1 Myxococcota bacterium
TGTTTGTCTTTTTGTGTGGGCATTTTTTTTACCAATCGCTAGAGAGTTTGTGTCGAGCTTCTTCGCCGGTGTTTTTATTTTTGATGTGGACATAATCCCGTTTAAAACGGTCAATTTTGTGGTGCTTTCCGAAATCACTGATTTCGGTTGCAAGTGATTCAGTGCCGCTTTTGACACGGAACGCAAGACGGCCTTTGGAGTCAATGGCCAGTTGCCCCCTTGAAATCATCTGAAATCCGTCAACACTCAATATGGTCTTTTTTAATGTGTCTCGGTCTTCCTGTACGAACAGTTGCGGCCCGCTTTTGCTGTTTCCGTAGATAAAGAAAGCCGAATCTCCTGTATTTTGAAGCGCATCAAGAGCAGGGGACTTCCATCCTGAAGGCGTTCCTGACAGGGCCACACTAACGAATTTGCCGTTCTCAGTTCGGACGAGAACCACATTGTTAAGAGCAGTTGCATCTTCTGGATTTTGCTCAGAGACTTCGTTTAATACTTCGGTGGCATAATCAATGCGATCTTGTGATGTCAGCACAAGTTTTCCAAGTGAAGTTTTTCGAGCGATTCCTCTCATTTCATACCCAATGTCCGGAGCTGCCCACCTTTTTTGTGTAATGGTTCTGTTGAACTGTTGTCCATTGTCATCTTTGGACACATTGTAAAAAGAAAGAGCTGGTTTGCCATTTTCTGAAACTTGAGCCAACCAAAACCAATAGTTTGTATTTGATTTCAGATCATTTAAGTTGATTTGTTCACTAGCCATAGAATCTCCAAATAATTTCAAAGATCTTTACCAGCTAAGACAATTAATCTCAACTTTTATTATCACGGTGTGGATTGAGCGTTGTACCGATTAAATTCGCAAAATGTGTAATTTTGAACTCTGGAACTTAAATGTGCCCACTATCTCCGCATCCTTCTGAAAACTTTTGCAAACCGAGGTTTTTCATTTCAATGATGCGATTAGCCATATTTTTTAAGTTTCTCTCCTGATGGTACTCATTCTTTGTGACTCAGATACCACTCCATCTGAATTTATTTAGCAACGACAACGGTAAGGTTCCAAAATTGAAGTATGCGAATCACCCATTCTGCACTAAACTGCTGAGAGCTCTCACCACGCCCTAAAGCGAAGCAGTGTGAAGCGCTTTTACAGATTGGTAATCCAAAATAACCATTTGTCTTAGTACAACATGGTTCTAATTTCTCAGGTGAATCGTGAGTTCATATTCCACGAGTTTTAGCATGCTGTTGTAACGAAGTGAACGAACAAAACAGGAGCAACAAGCAATGAAAATTGGAGGCCTTTTCAATCAAGGGTCTCAATGCGCATAGTATCCTGATGCAGCAGCACCTGAACAGTACCCATTTCCACTGAAAGACAAACTTTCTCCTGGGGGTACTTGAAGCCCTGAATTCAGACTGGCCACTCCGTGAACACCAGCTGGATTACTAAACAAACGGTAAGAATCACCATTGTTGCTCACGCTAAATGTCAGCTGACAGGTAACGCCTGAATTGGTGCTTTGTGTAATCGACAGGTCGGTGATGATGGCAGGGTGCGTAGATGAGTTTGTAAATAAGGTGCCATTTGAGCCTGAACTTTGGACAGCAAATACAGGATTGGAACCCAAACTGACACTTGGCCCGAATGGCAATGCTTGAGCGGGTACAATGGATTGAAAAACAAAACCTATTCCAAAGAGAACGGCAGATAGTCCTAAGAGTTGACGGTAATCGAGCATGGGAACCTCTTGTGATGAGTCTGAAATCATCATATCTCTTTGTCAGCAAAACACGAACGAAATGTGACATACAAATTAATGTGATTCTAGTGATTGGAAACGATGATGTCCAAACCAGCGTCAGGTTTCAGTGGCTCATAATGTCGAAAATGGTTTGTATCACCATATGATGTATGCGGAAGCATTGATTGCTTGTGCGCAAATTGAACCATTTCAATGAGAATGGATGTCGGCTTAAAAATCAAAAACACCCTCCGAACTTAATCAGGAGGGTGTAAGAGACGCTATGGAGTTAGCTATTAAGCGGTGTCGCCATCATCATGGTCTTCATGCTCTTCGCACTCGCCATGATCTTCTTCGCCATCATGCATATGGCATTCGAGACCTTCTTCACAATCTTCATCAGCAGTACATTCTTCGCCGACTTTTGCGCCGCTTCCGCAAGCGCTGAGTAAAAATGCCATAAGGCCTAGTGTAAGTTTATTTTTCATTTTGAACTCCTATGATTAAGGAAGTTCATTGTAATGTAATCGATCTTTAAATGCAAGTCATTTGCGATTGAGCGGTTCGATTTTGACTCAAAGGAATTTAACAACAAGAACAAGAGCCTGAGTTCGTATCCACACCTGAAAGACTTAACGGGTATCCGAGAGACATTTCGTCTTGGGATGCAACTCTAATGTGTTTGATGTGAGCTTTAAACTTAAGTCCATGGCCTGCAAGTGGGTGATTTGTAGATAGTTGAGCGTATTCAGGTGTAATCTTTTGAACATAAAGCAAAGACCCATCGCTCTGAGATGTCAATGCCGTCCCAATTGTAAGTCTGTCAAAAGAGGGGCCGAACTCATTTTTGTTTACGATTATGGGTTCAAATTGTACCCGTTCTCCAAATGCATCTGAAGCGCTGATTTCAACATCTATGTGGTCCCCAACTCTTTTACCTTCAAGGGCTTTTTTCATTCCAATCAGGATTTCGTTCGAACCAAATAAGTAAGGAAACATCTCTTCAGAGAATAAAATTTGGTTGTCGAGGTCTAGTAGTTCGTAGTCTATAAAAGCAATATTTCCTTCGCTGATATTCATAATGTATGCCTGTGTCTTTGTGTTTTGTTGGTATGGTTATTTATGCTTTGGGTTCACAGCAACGCATGCTTTGAAGATGACTAAAGAAGAGTGTGAGGCCGCCGATAATTGACAGTGTATGACCACCTTCAAACAAGGAGAGTGCCTCGCTTGCTCTTCCGAGACCTAGTGCCAAGATACCGATGGTAAATCCTGAAATAACCATTGTATTTCTATGCTTTCGAATACCGATAAATGCCGAAAATATCGCAAATAACATGGCAAAGAAAAAGAAAGACCACTCAAAGACCTCATTGTTAGCTGACAACCAGTCCACATTCGCCATTAGTGTTGGTGCAAAAGAAACGATCAAACAGTGAACAAAGCATGCAGCACTCGAAAC
>JAYYJC010000073.1:0-3262 GCA_036146655.1 Myxococcota bacterium
TTTTTACATTCTGGTTCGGATGGTGTACTACGGGCCATTGAAAAGCGAACCGGTGCAGAACTGTGGTCATGGGATTCTGAAATTCAAGCGGCTCTCTCAGAGCCAATCTTATCTGATATGGGTATTATTGTGTCATCTTCAGGCGGAACCGTTTACTGTATTGATCCTGAAACCCATAACCTCCGTTGGAAGTTTCAGCCTGATTACCACATTTCCGGTTTACAGCACAGCCCTGTGATTGATGGACGTGACATCGTGTGGTTAAGCAACCATGGATTTTTGTATGCCTTTCGTTTTCCTGAACCTGAGCATAAGAGTTGTCCAGGTGTTTTTTGCAATTGGATGACGGTGAAACAATGAGTGATGAAAAAAACGAACGCAAATCATCTAATGAGGGCGAAACACCCGACAGTGAAAAGCGTAGAGAAAGGAGGATTCGCGATTTTGCCCGTCGTATCTTCCGTGAAGAAAGTGATTCGGAGGAAGGTCAACGGCAGCCCAACCGTGAAATCCTCGGTGCGATTCTTGAAACCGGAGACAAAGCCAAGTCTGAGATTGTTCGTATGATTGGCCGTGAAGTTCGAAACTACCTAGAAGCGCTAGACCTCCACAATGATATCCATTATTTGTTGACAAATTATTCATTGGAAGTCAAGGCATCTATAAACCTGAAACCGTTGGCGGATTCCATGGACAATGTGGAACCCCCTGAGTCAAATATTCAGCTTCGTAAAGGGAAGGATACGGAGCCTGACTCATCTGACAAATAATCAGAGTGCGTGGATTCTGATCTAATATGCCGTTTCAGGTACTTTGTATATGGTGAAACCGTTAAGACTTAAACCGAATTGCCAAGCAACGATGAGTTCCAACCCAGGGTTTTTATCGATGTCTTGTATATGAATGGCGCATGGGGTTGCTTGTTGAACAATTAACTGTTCAGCCAGCAGCACATCTTCTTGTTTCCAAAAAATGTGCAATCCGTCTTTGCCTCGTCTTGCGATGGCGTTGTATGTTCCTTTCGTATCAGAGTAGTCGACAGTTATTTCATCTTGTTTGTCCGAGCAATCTGTATCAAGCATGGTCCATCCATCAAGATTATTAGGCTTTGGAGCAAATTGCTGTACCGTGTCTCGAAATGGATAATAGGCACTCAAGCTGCTTGGCGATAAGATCATTAATTGCCCATCTTTGATGTAGAGATTGAGCTCTTTTTCGATAATTTCGCTGATCTGAACCAGCGGATGAGCCGCTTGTGACAAAGATGTCAGCGTAAGTATAATGAATATTATGGTACACATATAAATTGAATCACAGTTTCTGCCTGTTTGGTTCTCTCATTCTTGTTATTTATAACACCCACCTCGATTTTCATTCCGCTGAATATCAATTCCTCCCACACATCTCCGACAGAGTCCGTTCCATGTCTTCATTGCTTATGCTTTCAATCGCATCAGGTTCTAGTGGCAATGCCACATACATTGGCGACGAATACAGTGGTGTTTTGATTGACTGTGGCGCAAGCACAAAGCGCATCATGCGCACCATGGATAATGCGTTACCTCAAGCCAAAATTCAAGCGGTCTTTGTGACACATGAACACAGTGATCACATTGCATCAGCAGCGATACTAGAACGAAAATTAACAGAACGCTATGGAAAGTCCATTCCCTTTTACATGTCGAGAGGAACTTATTTTGGGGCTTTGGAAAACAAGCCACAGTGTCTGCCCAAAAATATTCACTATGTCGTCGATGGAGACACTGTTGAGGTCGAGCAGTTCACAGTTGAAGGATTTTGGGTGCCTCATGATGTGGTTGAACCATTGGCTTTTCGCGTCACAAACGGCGATGCACGGGCAGCAGTGGTGACAGATTTGGGACATTGCCCGATGAGTGTACTCAACAAGCTTCGTGGTGTTAGTCTTTTGTCTTTTGAATTCAATCATGATGTTGATATGTTGAACAGTTCAACCCGCTATCCGCAGCGCACAAAAGATCGCATATGGGGCCCTTATGGGCATTTATCGAACGAACAAGCATGTGAAGCACTTTCTCGCATTGCATCACCAATGCTTGAACATGTCATCCTTGCGCACATATCGGAAAACAACAATTCATCAGAATTGGCATTACATGCCGCAGAACAAGCGTTGGCAACCCACAGTTGGAGCAATGAAATACAACTTCATTTGGGATTACACCGTCAAGCTTTGCCAGTATTGAGAGTATCAAACTTCGAGTCTGCGCCGTCTGCTACCGCCTAATTTGAGCAAAATCTTTGATGTGGCCCCAAATAGCGACAGCGCCACGCTTCATGTAATCTAAGTCCTCAAGACTTCTTAAGTTTCGCATTTGGTGCATTAAAAATTTCGGATGTAGATAAAGTTTGTAGAACTGTCCTGCCATGCGCACAACTTCTTCCTCGTTCATATCGGTAAGTGCACATACCGGTTCAGTCATGTCATATCTGTCATATTCTTCAGGACCAAATCGAATCCAGCCATTTCGTTGACAGAGTTCAAAGAGTGGTGTGCCAGGGTATGGCATAATGACCGTGGCTTGAAGGTGGTGGGCATATCCATTGAGCATCAGTTCTTTGGCAAGGGCAAGGGTTTGGTATGCATCTTCACGGGTTTCCCAAGGATACCCTACCATCAGTGTCAAATGCGGTTGAAGCCCAGCCTCAGTTGCCATACGGCAGCCCGCAATGATTTGCTCGCGAGTAAGGTCTTTATCCAAAATATCAATCGTTCGTTCAGAAGCTGACTCGATACCGAGAATAAGTTTTCGAAATCCTGCTTTCTTCATGAGTTGGCAGTTTTCAGCCGTAAAGTAATCAAACCGAAAGTTACAATCAAAAATAATTTTGTCATTCAACTTTCGGTCAATCAACTCATTGCAAAATTGATTGAGCCAGTTTCCAGTGGGAAGTGCACCCGTGTCATCAAATACTTCTTTGGCCCCATAATCATTGACCAGATACTCAATCTCGTCGACTACCCTTTTGGGGCTTTGAGTACGAAAATTCGGATAGGTCACCGTCCATGAGCAAAATGTACATCGCCCATATGGACAATCTCTGCCGGCCATTGTCCACACAAATGGCAGTCGCTTTTTCCACTTTTCAAAATAAAGATGTGCATTGGTCAGGTGTCGATCAATAAAGGGCAATTCGTTGAGATCTCCGTACGCTTTATAGGGGCCAGTGGACTTAATCTCACCAGCTTCGTTACGGTACCAAACACCACTCTTTAAAGGGG
>JAYYJC010000074.1:0-10000 GCA_036146655.1 Myxococcota bacterium
AACGGGCTCTCGTGATTGCGGTGTACAATAAGTTTCGACGAAGCATCATTCGATGACCATTGTGAATGATAACGACCACTGCTGGATATTCAGAACCTTGAGACTTGTGAACTGTGACCGCATATGCCAGATCAAGGTCTCTGATTTTGCTGCTCTCTAGGTCTACCATTTTGTCGTCAAATTCAACACGGACCCCTGCCTTGGTAGGGCCAATTATACATCCCACATCCCCATTGTAGATGTCTTTGTCGTAGTCATTCTTAGATTGAATCACTCTGTCTTCTTTCCGAAATTCTTTCATACCGCCTTGAACTCTTGTTGTGTTGTGATTGAGCTCTGCTTGAAGTAGGAGGTTGAGCTTTTCAGTGCCCAATGGTCCACTGTGCATCGGGGTCAAGACTTGAACATCTTTTAAAGGATTGAAACCCAGTTTGGGCATCCTTTTGCTGACCACATCGAGTAAAGTTTGCTGTGCATGTTCAGGGTCTTCTCTGAGAAGGACAAAAAAATCTTTGCGAGGTGATGCGTCTACATCGAGCTCACACGAAATGGGTAAGTGCCCTTTGTTGACTCGATGTGCGTTTGTCACAATGTTGGAATCTTGAGCTTGGCGGTAAACCTCTGTAAGTCTCACCACTGGCAATACCTTAGAAGCGATAATATCACTCAAAACTCGTCCTGGTCCAACACTGGGAAGCTGGTCCACATCTCCCACCAGTATCAGTTTACATCCCAACTTCAATGCATTCAATACGGAGTCAAACAACCAGATATCAAGCATGCTGGCTTCATCAATTAAAACCGCATGGCAAGACAAGGGGTTGTCTTTGTGGTGAGTAAACTTTCGTGTGTGACCGCTGTAGGAGAGGAGACGATGAACCGTTTTGGCTTCTAGGCCCGTGGTTTCCATAAGCCGTTTGGAGGCTCGACCGGTTGGCGCAGAAAGTTCCCAGACTTCCCCTTGTTGTTCTGCTGCGGTCATCAATGCCCGCACAATGGTCGTCTTTCCGGTTCCAGGTCCACCCGTGATGACAGTGACTTGTTGCCTAAAGACGCTTTCAACAGCAGACCGTTGGTCTGTGTTTAATTGGATACCAAGTTCGTGTTCGATTTCTGGAAGATCGATCGGTATTAGATTTTGCAATGTGCGCTTTGGTTGTGCTTGTTGTATGTCTATCAGGCGAGCGGCGACACGCCGTTCAACCCTTCCAAGTGCCGGCCTTGACAGGGGTGGGTCTTCATGGTGACGCTCGCAGCAATACAGCCGAGCGTCTTCAATCATGTCTTGAAGCATATCCTCAACAAGTGACAATGGAACATTGAGTTTCTGAGAGCGGGCACAAATTTCAGAATAGGGGAGATGGCAGTGTCCTTGTGACTCTGCTTCTCTTAGCAAGTGCAATACCGTTGCTTCAATTCGAAGTGGAGATTCTGGATTAATTCCCAATGAGAGGGCAATTGCATCCGCTCTTTTAAAACCAATTCCTCTGACTTCTTGCGCCAGTCGGTACGGGTTTTTGTGAATAATTGCAAGCGTGTCTTCTTGGTATTTGCGAAGCAACTGACGGCTTAAATGGTCTCCAATGCCCATGCCTCGTAAAGTACTTAAGATGTCTCTGTGCTCTGATTCTCTCTTCAGATGCAGAATAATTTGTTTGAGGCGATGTTTTCCGATTCCCCTGACCTCAAGCAACCGTTCTGGATTTTTATCCAATACTTCAAGGGTATCTAAACCAAAGTGTTCGACGACACGCTGTGCATAGGTTGGACCAAGTCCCTTGATGTCACCACTTGATAAATAAGCCGCCATTCCTCTTTTGGTCTGAGGCGAATCGACCAGTGCTCGCTCAACTTGAAATTGAGCCCCAAAACTTGGGTGATCCTTCCACGCCCCGTAAAGCACCACTCTTTGTCCAGGTGTCACATGAGCGATAGGGCCAATTGCGATGACCTCTTCAGTGGTGTAAACCACAGCCACCGCAAATGAACCACTCTCCGCTTTGTAGCTGAAGCGCAGCAGGTCACCTTCTATTTTGCGTGCATCACGGGGTGTCACGGCATGCCTATCGAGAATAGACCTCAAACTGTTCTATGTGATAATTGCCGAGGGCACGGATAACAATGTTGCGTTTAAATCGCTGTTCAAGACTTTCGATGGTGCCAAACTCTCTTCCATAAAGTTCATCTGCAACGCTGGGATTGGCGTTTACAAAAATATTGGTGTTTTCGGGTCGTGCACGGTGGGACTCTCGATGTACTTCTCGAATGACATCGTAAACGATGGTTTCTATCGATTTAATGTGGCCTGTACCTGAACAATATGGGCATGTGTCAGAAATAGAAGAGACAAGGTCTTCCTGAACCCGTTTGCGGGTCATTTCAATAAGACCCAACTCTGAGATCTTCAGAAGATTTGTTCTCGCACGGTCCTTTCTTAGCTGTTCTTCCATTGCGCGGTACACACGGTCTCTATTTTGGGCTTTCTCCATATCAATAAAGTCGATTACAATGATTCCACCGATGTTTCGGAGCCTCAGTTGATTTCCAATTTCTGCTACTGCTTCGAGGTTGATGGTCAACGTAGTGTCTTCTAGATTGTTATTTCCGACAAATCTTCCTGAGTTTACATCGATGGCTGTCAATGCCTCCGTTTGGTCAATGATGATGTATCCACCTGATTTTAACCACACTTTTCTTGACAGCGATTGGTTGATCTGAACTTCTAAGCCATAGTAGTCAAAGATGGGTTCGCTGCCTCTGTAGTTGTGGATTCGGTCTAAGAGATGTGGGGCAAATATACGGATAAAGTCTCTGATTTTCCGGTAGTCTTTCTTGGTGTCTGCCAGAACCCGCTGAACATTTTCGGTGAACGAGTCTCGAATCACACGAAGGACCAGACCATGGTCTGCATGAATCAATGCTGGCGCTCGTGCTGTCTTTTGCTCAGCCTTGATCTTTTCCCATGTGCTTTGTAAGTAATCCATGTCTTGTTTCAGCGCTTCAAGGGGTTGTCCCGAACAGACCGTACGAACGATTTATCCACATCCAGGTGGCCGTTGCTTTTCAACAAACTCTCTGAGTTTCCGACGCTCTCGGTCTCTGTCTATCCGTCTAGATATCCCCACATGGTCGACTGTTGGCATGAAAACGGTAAATCGGCCTGGCAGCGTAATGTGTGTTTTTATTCTTGCACCTTTTGTGCTGATCGGGTCCTTGGCTACTTGAACCAATAACTCGTCGCCTTGAGAAATAAGATCTTGTATCGGGGGCATACCGTGTTTGGGGGCTGCACTGGGAGCGGTCTCTGCGATGGTGCCTTCTGGGTCTTCAAAACTATTGCTGTCTTCGCTGTCTTTCAAAGGCTCTGCGTAAATGTCTCCAACATACAAGAAGGCTGCACGCTCTAACCCGATATCCACAAATGCGGCTTGCATGCCGGGTAAAACCCGTACCACTTTACCAAGGTAAACATTTCCAACTTGGCTCTGTGCGTGACCACGGTCGACATGGAGTTCGGTCATTTGACCGTTTTCAACTGTGGCTATTCGGGTTTCGCCTCCTGTAGAATTGATGATAATTTCGGTACTCAAGATAGGCTCCAAAGCCCCTAAAAAAGGTTCCAACTCCTGACTCGTATTGGACAGGATTACAATCGCTCGGACTTGACATTAACTGAGGGTTAACCATGGAATGGGGCTGCAAAATGGTGAAAGGACTGTGTTAAGATGGTGGATTGAATTTCAGCAATTTCTTAATTATTTATGCTTAAATTGGTTCAATCCTAAACACATTGTAACACCTTTCTATGCCATGCCCACCTGTGAATATTGACAACTTTTGTAATTAAAAATGCGCTAAGATGATTTCAACCTTGAGAAACTATGCTTATTCTTCTAAGTGCTGTTGTATTTGCAGAACCCATCGATCCCTTCACGGAACCCGATGAGGCCGAACGGTTTCGAATTGAGCGTAAAGTTGTAACGGTTGCCACTCGGTACGCCCAAACGGTAGAACAGGCACCGTCAATCGTGACAGTCATTACCGCACAAGACATACGTCGATTTGGATATAGGAAGGTCACTGATATCCTTCAGAGCATTCCAGGCATTTACATCAAAACCTCTAAAGAGGGCCGTGACCTTGCGTGGTTCAGGGGGGTGATATCTGATGACAACAATAAGATCCTGCTCTTGGTAGATGGCGTTCCATGGTATGATGGGGGATACACACATGCTTGGCTGGATGAATACATCCCTCTATTTCATGTCAAGCAGGTTGAAATCATCAAAGGTCCTGGCTCAGCTGTGTATGGGACCAACGCATTCAGTGGTGTCATCAATATTGTGACCTATAGTCCCGAAGAACTTAATGGGGGGATCGTGCGCTTCTCAACAGGGTCTTTTGCTCGCCAAGAAATTGGTGCTGTGGCAGGAGATACTTATGGGGATGTGGCATTTAAAGTCTATGCAAGAGGCTTTAGTGTGGATGGTGACGGAATGGACTTTAATCCAAAAAATGAACCAAACCTTCTTGAGTTAAAGCCCCGCCGTTCTGTCAATGGCGGTGCGCAATTAAAATGGAAAGGCCTAGACTTGCGTTACGACTTCGTCGACTACAAACATACTTACTTCTTTAATTCTCAGTACGACATTTGGGGTGCTCTTCTGGAAAGTTCAGATGAATTTTATTTGAACTATCGAGATGATTTCTTTCAACTGAGCTATACCGCCAATATGGGTACCATGGGTACGGTAAAGCCGTACTTGTATACTCAGCGTTATTATCACACGTCTAATTATGCGTATCTCACTGGGATGCGTTTAAATGAGGATGGTGAGAACATTGATTTCGGTCAAACCATGGTGCACACCATCAAGTTTACAGAACGGTATGGTGCTGGTATTGAAGCCAATCTTCATCCTGACCCCAATCACATTACTGTTCTTGGGGTGGGTACGGACATTAACTATGTGGCTCAGTTTGAGGACCAAAAGTATCTAGACGGTTCATCAGTGGCTGAGCCCATTGAGTTCGGTGCACCCTCTGGTTCATTTATTTCGGATATATTTGCGTTTGCTCAGCACACATGGACAGCATCTTGGTGGCTTGAATTGACAGGTGGGGCTCGTTTGGATGCCTACTCACATTCTGGCATGTTCATTTCGCCGAGAGCTGGTGTATTGATGCTTCCAGACAACTCGACCACATTAAAGTTGCTTTATGGTCGGGCATTTAGAGCACCCAGTGCCAGAGAGACATTGGTTTATATTGCTCCAGATGAAAGCGGAGATGTCCCATTTACCAATGGCAACGATCAATTGGGACCTGAAGTAATTGATACCATTGAAACAGAAATAAATGGCCGAGTATCTTCGGAAGTCTTGCTTCGTGGGGCTCTTTACTACTCTTTGATGAACAATGAAATCAACAAAGTTGAAAATCTTTCGAACAAAGGCTACCTCGGTCATTATTATTATGCCAATCAAGGTGCGACAAATATTGTCGGTGGTGAGATTGAAGGACAGTATCGTCCTCCTGGCTTTGCTTTTGATGGCTCATTTGTCATGACTTACGCCATGCATGACAAAAATGAATCCCTCCAATATGAATTTCCACCACAGATGTTTCACCTCCGTGCAGGATGGAATCCGGCACCCTCAATATGGACCAACCTTACCTTCGATGCATACAGTTATCGGCCACGCGCTGACTGGTCGCCCGATGCGCGTTTAGCAGATGGTCAACCTTTTGGTTTGATGAACCTGTCCATGTCTTCTGAGTCCTTTATGGATGGGCGAATTCGCATGGATGCAGCCATTCGAAATGTGCTTGATAGCGATTACGACACCTTGTCATATTTAGATGACGCCAATGCCGTGAGAGATGGAGAGGTTCGTTATCCAAACGATTACCAAGGAGAAGGTCGCAACTTTTATCTGGGCGTTGAGGCCAAATTTTAGCCGAGCCCAATCGGATTGTTTATGCTGTGGTTCTGGTTGGCCTGCCAAGCCCAAATAGAAAAACCTTCAGACTCTGGTTCTGATAACTCCGAAGGGATACCGATTGTTTTTATTTCAGACACACACATCATTGGTCCCCAATATGAGTGTTGCTCCGAATCAGACGGCATAGACAATGATTCGATCATGAAAACACCCGATCGACTGAGACAGGTGGTTGAACAGATCTTGATGCTTGACCCAGCCCCAGAAGCAATATTTATGGCCGGAGATGTTGTTCATGGTGCCTATTTCTCAAACGATTTTGACACTTATCGCACAGTAGAAAATGCGTTTTCGGTTGCATCTGAGATCTTAGAGCCCCTTCCCATGCCGGTCTATCCTGCTTTTGGAAATCATGACTATCATTACCGTTGTAATGGCGATGGTCACAGTAAGGACCTCTCTCATCAAATCTTTGCGCATTTTTTTGGGGTCGAGCCTTATTATGCTGTGGACTTTGAAGGATGGAAAGTCATTGTCTTGAACTCTCAGCTTGGGTCTTCATGGGATGCGAGTAGCCCAGATTGTGACACTGGCGTGGGCTCATACGGCGAAGTTCAGCTTCGTTGGTTGGATCAAGAACTATCGGAAGGGGTTCCCAGTTTGGTTCTGTCGCATCACATGCTGTCCATTACCCGAAAAAATGAAGTCAACGAACCTCATTTTGAGGATCTTGAAACCATTTTGACCAGACACTCAGACACGGTCAAAGGTTTTTTTGTTGGTCACACCCATCGTTGGCTGGATTTTTCTGATGCATATCCATTTTCACATACGGTGCTTGGCGCCACTCGCTACGACAACGATAACTTCTGGTTGTTTGAATTGAATCAGCATACTGATCAATATGAAATCCTCGATCGAGCCAAAGTTAAATGGTTTACGCCTTGTGCAGACTCTTGGATTTATCAGGGTATGTTGGATTATGACTCTATTCTCGATGGCTTGCCTTATGCTCAAGCAAATGAACCAGAGGAAACAGGGGATTGTGAATAATGACTGAACGGAAAGGCTTGGCACTGATAACGGGTGCTTCCTATGGCATTGGTGCTGAGTTGGCTAGAAGCTTTGCCAAGCGTGGTCATCCTTTGATAATTGTAGCAAGGAGTCACGAACGACTCGAATTGCTTGCGCAGTCCATCAGCATTAATTGTGACCAACAGGTTTACATTGAGGTTTGTGACTTGTGTGATCCACAAGCTAGGGCAGATATGTTTGTACGGCTTGGCAAACAGAAACTCAAACCCGTTTATCTGGTTAATAATGCAGGTATTGGTTCAAATGGACCTTTTCACACCTTGGACTCACATAGAGAGTGCGATCAAGTGCGCCTAAATATCGAGGCACTGGTAGATTTAAGCCGACACTTCTTACCGGATATGGTGGCCAATGATACAGGTGGAATTTTAAACATTGCATCGACGGCTGGTTTTCAACCTGGGCCATATATGGCTACTTATTTCGCCACAAAGGCTTTTGTCATTTCATTCACTGAGGCCCTTGCATATGAACAGAGACGGAGCAATGTACATCTGACGGCCTTTTGTCCAGGTGCGACAGAGAGTGAGTTTGCTCATGCTGCTGGAAATGACACGAGCCGTCTCTTTCAACAAAATGTAGCTACCGCAGAAGCTGTCGCTGAGGCAGCCTATGGTGCATTTTTAAACCAGAAGACCGTTGCTGTGCACGGATGGCTGAATGCCCTGAGCGCTTTCGGCGGCTCACTGTCTCCTCGATGGTTGACAAATCGCATTGCTGCGTGGCTCAATCAGAGTTCCAATGTTTGAGTTTGAATCGTATTAGGCCTTTTTATGTTCTCATCTTGCACTTAAGTGATTGTTATGTGGTTTTTGACTTACTTATCCTGCGCCAAAGCACCTCAACTCCCCACATATACACATGTGGTGGAGCGGATTGAACAAACATATCCTTACGACTCGTTGCCGTCTGATTTTACAGAAGCCGTATTGTCTTTTCAGGGATCGGCCAAGCGTGCAAAAACACCAGATGAGTTGCGACCGGTGGTCTCTGATTTGTTGTCCACACTTGAATTGTCTCATTATTCTATCTTCCCAGGGAAGCAGAAAAGCCGTTCAAGTCGAACTTATTTGAACGCTGGAACTTTGGGATTGACCCTACGAATCATTGATGATTCGTTTGTGGTGGTCGGAAAGTCTCCTAATCACCCTTATCCAGATGCCATTGAATTGGGTTGGCAGGTTGTCTCCATCGATGGTGAGCTTTTACCGCCAGGTGGAGATGAACTTCACCGTATACTCCGAGCCCAAAGCCAAATGATTTGCGAATATGGTCAGAAAGTGCGCCTAGAGATAAAAATCGGACCAGACGCATTTGAGAGTCGCCAATTGCCTTGTGTTGGTCTTGAAGGCGACCGGTTTAGTTTTGGGAATGTCCCAGTGCAAGTTGCAGATTATCACAGTGAGGTATTTGATAATGGTATTCATTACCTTCGATTTCATCATTTTTTAACGCCCATCCGAGAACCTTTTGTGCACACAATTGAACAAGCCATTCAACAAAATGCAAAGGGTTTGGTAATTGATTTGAGGGGTAACACAGGGGGGATGATTGCTGTTGGTCAAGGGTTCATGGGTTATCTGCTTTCAGAGGCTGATCTCCTTTTTGCCCAACAAATCACGAAAGAATCCGAGTTTCGCTACATAATCTATCCTCGGCCAAGCCACCAAATCTTTAATGGACCATTGGTCGTTTTGATCGACGAATTGAGCATTTCCACAGCAGAGATTTTCGCCAGAGCCATTCAACTAACTGGCCGTGGGACAATTATTGGTTCTCCCAGCGCCGGCCGTGTGCTATCCTCAATGGTAGAAAGTTTACCCAATGGAGACCGTTTGCAGCTCGTGATTGCTGATTTAGCTTCAATGGATAACCAAAGCCTTGAGGGCGTAGGTGTCCAGCCAGATCTCAATGTACCTTATGCGCTTGATTCATTGTTGCGTCAGGAAGACGCAGCACTGCAGGCTGCACAGCATCATATTCTCACTCAATTTGGAGATTCCCAATGATTCTTTTCTCAATTTTTATGTTTGGATGTCCAAAGTCAGCTGAAACAGTGAGCGCTGTGAAATCCAATTGTCCTGCAGCCGATGCGCCATTGCCAGATGCACAATCGTTGTTTGACCGGCATAAAGCCGTCACCCAACCCAATGGACCTGTTGATTGGAGCAGTTTGCATCAAGGTGGTGTGATTCGCATTCCACAAGCAAACATCGAAGGCTCGCTGGACATTTGGGTTGATCGTTCGAATGGATATCTTTCTAGACTGGATATGCCAGGTATGGGCCTTACTGAGCAGGGCTGGAATACCGAAGTTGGTTGGATGATTGATCCCAATACGGGTGCTCGAATACTTGAAGGAGAGGAACTCAACAACATTGCCTTTACTTTTAAGGAAATCATCACCGATGATTTGAGCAAGTTGTACATGACCGCCAATGTTATTGAACGCAGGCCTGTTGATGAACGTGACTCTTATGTGGTACGAGTTCAAGTCAAAAATCTGTCCTCACCCACGGAGCTTTATTTTGATGCCTGTACTGGTCTTCAAGTGGGCTCCAAAAAAATGATCAATATCCCCATGGGGAGGCTCACTGTTCACAATTTATTTAAGGATTACCGTGAACAATCTGGAATGCTCATGCCTTTTGTCGTTGAACAGAGAGCCATGGGCGTATTGCAAGTTATAGAAGTTGGAGGTGTTGAGTGGAATCCTTCTGATTTTCCGGCCATCGATTTGCCCGCAGAACTCCAAAAAACAGCACCAAAGACATCCGACAAACAAATGGATAAAGAGCCTGAAGACCAAACGCCTGCTCAAGAATCTCCTGAGGAATAGCCCATGATTTATTCAAGTTTGATTTTTGGGTCTTGGTTGGCGTGTTCTGCCAATTCAAACAAGGAAAAAGGCAATACAGACACGGCCTTACCGTCTGAGCCCAGTGACTCTAATCAGCCGA
>JAYYJC010000075.1:0-10382 GCA_036146655.1 Myxococcota bacterium
GTTCTGAACCGGATATGCCACCAGACACTGGCGATGAACTTGCCCCCCCACGGTTAAGCATGATCGATGTGAGTGCGACAAGTGGGGCAGACGCAGCAGCCTTCATTGATGTAGAAGTTCCCGAAGGCATTAGTTCTATGCAGCTTGATTTAAGTGCTTCTCGTTACCTTCAACTGCAATACATTCTCAATCCAGAAGGGCTTATCGTCTTTGACTACCTTGATTGGACCATGACGGACGAGCGCCTGCTGATGGCAGCTACACCTTACTTTCTTGATGTCAGTATCCCATGGCCACCCAGGATGTCAGACCCGTCCATTGAACCCGGCATGTGGACCTATGTGGTCTCTACAATTGCAAGTGGTGGTACTCCGGAACCCTATAAAGATGTGTCTGGTCGATTGACCATGAAGCGTGACGATGACTTGACTACCGGACGGGTCAGAGTTCTTGCTGGTCGAGCCATTGGTGTCTCCGACAACCCCGCTTACAATGCTGCAATCTCTGGGTTGCTTACCCATTTAAAAGACACCTATGCAGAGTGGGGAATTGAAATCGATGTGCGTGAAGAGGAACTGCCTATTAATGCAGAACTTCCCAATATATTGCCGACAAGTTCAACTTTAATCAGTGCCATGACTTATCGTGAGGACAATGAAATCTTCTTAGTTTTTGGAAACACCAACGGTGTTGACGGTAAAAGTGCCCATGTGCGTTATACCCCCTGTCCCTTGATGCCCAGCTATTTGTCTATCATCACATTGAGTTGGGAAACTGCAAGTGGTGAAGACGGACAACTCAATACTGAAGAACTCGAACTTTGGAAGTCAGAACTTGTTCAAGCCGTTGGTCACTATATGGGCTTAAACCATGTGATTGACATCTCTGGTAGCTCATTGGATGCTCTTTCAGACACACCTGCCTGTGAGACCCTCGAAGAATGTGAGACCTTGGCTGGCGATAATGTCATGTTTCCGTATCCGGTTTGTACCAGCGATGGCTGTTTGGTTCGTGACCAATTAACGCCTCAGCAACGAGAACAATTGCAGCTTTACACAGGAACAGAATAGAAGTTTGCTATTCGATGTAGCCCAATGCTCTGAGTTGGGCTTCGTTTTGGTCCACTCCTTTTTTGCCTTCCGCACGGGGTTGATACTTTGTTGCTTCGCTGAGAAGTCCATTGAGATAATCACTCGGCTTTCCGCTGTATACCTTATCAGTAAACTTGGTATATTCATATGAGGCAAATGTTCTCACAATACGAGTATCGCCCTGACGAACTGTAATTTGTGGTAGGTCGTATTTGTTAGTCATGGCAAATGCGACTCTGTCCTCAGGGATGGGTTGACGCAAATCATAACCATCGGTTGGTATGTTCAATTCTGCCCTTATGGTAGAAGGGATGTCAATAATTGAAGCCAAATCGGTTCTACGGCTTGGAACAGTACTTGGAGAACAATAGGCAATCGGGATATCAACAACTGACGGTGTATGCTGATGTCCGTGTTCGAATTGTCCTTCATCCCAAAATTCTTCGCCGTGATCGACTGTGAATACAAAGATGTGATTGTTAAAATAATCTTCAGCGTCAAGCTTTTTGAGGAAGCGAAGGAACTCTTTGTCAGTATAGTCTACTTCATCGTTATATAGCCCTAACCACTTCTCTTTATATTCCTCCGTAAGCCGAATGTTACCGAAGCGTACTTTGCTTCGAATTGAACTGCGGTCCTTTATCTTGGGGGCATGAAGATAGGGTAAGTGTGGATCGAAAAAGTGAACCCACAGTAAGTAGCCATTTCCATTTTGTGCTTCCTGCCATGCTTCGCTTCTTTTGCGAATGATCTTGGCGTCTGTAAGGATGGTATCCTGAACAGGTATATTGCTGATTGGATATCCAACCCAAGATAGTCGAAATGGGAGTGGATAGCCCACTGCTATCCACTCTTTAAAGCCATGATGAATGCCCAGATCATGATTAATAAGTGGATTGCTTATAAATGCTGCGCTGCTGTACCCTTTGTCTCTTAACTCTGAGGGCAGCAACGATATTTCAGAATTGATTGGCAATATGTCAGATCCATTTTCTGCAGCGGCAATCGAGCCATGTTCAGAAGGGTATACGCCACTCCACAATGATGATACCGAAGGAATGGTCCAAGAAGACGCACTGAGGGCATTGTCCCAGGTGGCGCAGCGTTCTTCAAGAAATTTCCATGAATCCATCTGCACCGCTGAATCCGCTCTTAAGGTATCGATGACAACAACTGTGACCGCTGGCGAGTCGGTTTGGGAAACATTGTCTTTTGGCAACCAAGCTTTTGCCAATTCCACCACACCAAATGTGGATGAGTTGTTCAGAAACTGCATGACCAAAATAGAGAGAAAGCATAATGGCCAACTAATCCACCACCATTTTAAGTTTGGTTTTGGCAAAAGATAAACCACAAAAAGGAGGCTGGTGATGGTTGTCAGTTTGACCAGGGGTACGATAATGTATTGAAGTCGAGTTGAAACACTTAGATCTATTTGAGTGATGTGTCCGATAAGCAGTAGTGTTGATGGCAATATGACGATGCTAAAATGTTTGCTTATCGGTGTAAAGAGCATGGTTATGATCAGTGCGATATAAACAAGCCATTCTAAAAGAATCGGATTTGTTGATGCTGGACCAGGAGCTAATAACAGCCAAATAGACTGTAGGATTGGAGGCGCCAAACCTGCCAAAACGGTTGCTTTGATTGAAATAGGTACTTTAGACATGATGGTATTTGAACTATATTTGTGGCTAGGCTGATAATGAGTTTTGATTTACATCTTTAGTCGACATAGCCAATAGAACGCAATCGATTTACATCTGCTTCAGCTGGACTTCTGTCGTCAACACGAGGCTGAAGCTTTGTCCATTCATCAAGTTGTAAGTTGATTAAAGGAGTGGCTTCTCCGCTGACAACTTTGTCATTGTATTCGTTGTATTCATATGAGTCGAATGTTCTGATGACTCGGTTATTCCCTTGTTTGGCAGTAATTTGAGGTTCAAAACATTTGTTTGTCATTGCAAATGCTGTCCTCCTTTCTGGTATTGGCTCTCTGAGATCAACTCCGTCAAATGGCATTCCCAATTCTGCTTTTATGGTGGAGTTTATATCCAGTATGGATGCCATGTCTGTTCTCTTTTCGATCTTTGTATTGGGCGAGCAATAAGCAATGGGAATGTCGACTACTGAAGGGCTATGTTGGTGTGAGTGCCCAAATCCACCGTCATCCCAAAACTCTTCCCCGTGATCGACCGTGAAAACAAAAATGTTGTTTTCAAAATAATTTTGATCTTCAAGATGCTCTAGAAATTTCATGAAATAGTGGTCTGCGTAGGCGACTTCATCCATATAAAGGCCAAACCATTTTTCTTTGTATTCTTCGGTGGGCCGTGCCCATCCAATTCTCGCGTGACTCTTAATGTGAACTCTATTTTCTGGTGCTTCAGGATGGAAATATGGCAAATGGGGGTCGAAAAAATGGGTCCAGAGAAAATAACCTGAGGCTTTTTGCTTTTTCTGCCAAGCAAGACTCCGTTCGTAGATGATGTATGCATCGGTAAGTAATGAATCGTCGGAAGGGATATTGGCGTATGTCTTTCCAAAAAATGAAAGCTGAACAGGCATTGGAATGACCTCTGCAGGCGAGTTCCAATTGTCAATGCCTCTATGAAAGCCCATGTCTTGATTGATAACCGGATTGCCGATGACAGCACCAGTGGCATAGCCTTTTTCGGACAGCTCCTCAGCAAGCATAGGGAAGGAATCAATAATTGGGAGATGTTTTCTACCATCCAATGGATCAGCGATGGCACCATGCTCTGCAGGGTATTTGCCTGTCCATATAGATGCCATTGTAGGTATGGTCCATGAAGATGCACTTAAGGCATTATCCCAAGTGGAACAGCGTTCTTCTAAGAACTTCCAGGAATCCATCTGAACGGCCGCATCCGCTCTGAGAGTATCAATGACAACAACAATAACAGCTGGAGAAGATGTGGTGGATTGACTTATTGGCTCGAACCAAGGGGTGGCGTGTTCTACAATTCCTCTTAGATTTGTTGTATAAAACAAGTGGCTAATTAGAATGGTGACAAGGCTTAATGGCCATGACAACCACCATCTTTTGTGTGAAACATTGGGAATATTTTGTACAACAAGCAGCATTACAGCGATAAGTGCGGCTTTAAAAATCGGTGATATTAACACGCTTCCCCTAAGCTTTACAAGGAGTTCAGCTTGAGTCACATGTCCAATGAGGACAAAAGTGGCGGGAAGTAAAACGACATTGAGTTTAAATTTTGGTGTCAATAAAATCAATCCTGCCATTATAACTATGTAGATGACCCACTCCATCAAGACAAATGAAATCGAAACGGGTCCAGGATCTACTATCAACATTAGGGATTGAAGAACTGGTGGAGCTAGTCCAGCAAGAATTATGCTGTAGACAAAAGGCCTGTTATTTGTCATTTTTCACCAGTGTATTTGACATGGGCCCACTACATAACACAGTAGGTAAAATCTGTCATAAATGGCAAAAGAGATAGCGATTTTGATTGCAATTTAGGTATTTGATTAAGTTCGTCCGAACATGTTGGTTTGAACACCGTATACAGTCATGATGTAAACACTTGTGATTGATTATTATTTGCTTACTAAATCTGTGTCTTGAAAGTAAAAGCATGTAGAGGGTATGAAGAAATTTTCTCTGGCATGTTAACATGTCAAGCATGTATCTCCTGTTTGTTATGACAATCACGAGGTATGATCCATTCATAAGGGTTTCAGCACGATGGTGTTCTGGTTTGTATTAAGCGGATGTGGTTCAAAAGAGGCCACAATATGTTCTGTCACTTGGGAGCAACCCTTGCCCATGACGGCTGTGGTGACCTGGACTGGGGAGGGTGAACCTCCCAACGAGATCAACTGGACCGACGACGACAGCACGGTTGCGACTGTCCCCTTTAATTCTGAAGGCGTTGCAGAAATCTATGGGCTCCTGCCGGGATACACCCATCCCTATGAGTTGACTGGAAGTGGAGCCTGTCAGTCCGAGTTTCAAGCTGAGCCACTTCCTTTCTATTTTCCGAACTTTTCAGTCGAGACATATCACTCAGAGCTGATGTCAGAAGAGGATTATGTTCTTGGGGTCTTTGTGACCTTTGGATTCGGGTATACAGCCTATGTCATCAACCGTGAAGGAAGGCCTTTTTGGATGTACCATGAAGAAGGTCGAATGTCTGCTATGACAGAGTTGGATGAACACAGCGATGGAGTCATGCTGAACAGTTATCCCAACAATCTTGCCGTTGACGATGGCAATATATTAAGGATTAATCCAATGGGTGAACGGTTGGAGACCATCGCTACGCCCCTTGGTCATCATGCTTTTGAGCAATTACCAGACGGTACGATCGCTTGGCCTGCATTTGATATTCGAGAGTGGACTGATCCTGACACAGGTGAAACGGTTTTGGTGAGTGGTGACACGATTGTTGAACGAGGGCTGGATGGCAGCTTGAAAGAAGTGTTCAACAGCTGGGACTGGCTAGAAGTCACAAAACACGATCGTTGGGATGATGCATTTTTATTTCAAGGGGCACATGATTGGACACATGCAAACACTTTGGGATACTATCCCGACAGTGACTCGTATCTGGTCTCTCTTCCCTATATCCAAAGCATCATTGAGGTGGATAGAACATTGGGCTCATTGATGGATGAAATCAATCCCTCAAGCAATGGTTTTCCAGATGAACCCTATGTCTTTCAACATTTTCCCACTCGTTTAGAAAACGGCAACTTGCTTTTAATGTCACATGCTGAAGCTGGTACAGCTGCCATAGAATACCAGTTTTCAGAATCGGGTCAGATGGTGCCGATTTGGAGTCACGGTGAAGGAGAGGGAATCACCGGAAATGTACTTGGACAAGCAACACGCCTGTCAAACGGAAACACATTGGTCAATTACGGGGGCGCAGGGCTCATGCAGGAAGTCACTCCTGACAATGTGGTCGTCTGGGAGTTGTATACTGGAATGGGGATTTGGATGGGAAGTGGCCAATTGCTTGAACAGTGGCCATAGTCAACGGGTTTCTTCCAATCTGATTTTGATTTGTGACTTCAGGGAATCTGAATACGGGCGCAGAGCTTCACGGGGTTGCCCATAGACGGTCTTGTTGGCCAAATCCTCTAGAACTGAGTTGGGCCAGATATTGACTCCAAATCCTCTATTTTCACCACTCCAATCATCGATTTGAACGATGTGAAGGTCGCCACCCTCCTTGTCTAATATAATGTGGTACGGTCGTTGGTTGTACCATGCAACGATTTCGGTTTCGCTGTGAAGTGCATAGAAAGCTTGTTCAGAGAGTAACTCATGTAAGACGCCCCATTGGGACTCTTCTGATTGTCTGATAATTTCCAAGTCTTCTGGCTCGAGAAATTGCGGCAAGATGGGTGGCGTTGATTGTAAATCTGAAGAGATACGCCATCGATCTGACAGTGAAACTCGAATAAAACGCTTGTCTTCGGGCCAATCAATAGGGGGGGTGAAATCGACATCTACCCAAGTGAGGTGCTGACCACCAAGCGTCGTGTGGGACGAAAAAGTAATGGCAGATCTGGGATCGTTTTGAATGGTTGTAATCGCATTGTCCCAGCCCTTTTGCCAATCAAGAAGGGCATCCACAATCCAATCTGACAGGGATTCTCTTTTTTCTAAGTATGTGGAATGTGCTGCTGTGAATTGTGTATTTCTCAGGTCAAAGTACCGAATAATTCGATGCTCTTTTGGTTCAAATTGTACCGCCAGAAGATCTTGTTTATGTCCCAGAACAACGAGTTCTCCATTGATCTTTGTTTTAGACCAATTTTTTAAAAAATGGCTTTGGTCGAGGAGTGCCCTTCGAATTTGGTTGTCTACATCGATGGTTGGGTCAATCTGCATTGATCACTCACAGGTTTCAGGGCCTTGGCCCAGCGTCGAAGGTGTCAGTTCATCATAGCGCAAATCACGAACCATACAGCCTATTGCGTTAGGATTATCGCAACAGCACTTGAGTTTGTCAAGATGAGGTTTGACCCGTTGTGTCCAATCTGATGTGTATTCCTCACCACTCATAATGGTTTGATCTTCAGTCAGCGGTGGCATCAAAATGAGTTCATGTGGTGACAAACTTTCATTCTGATTTGGAGCAAGTGAACCCGTGTAGTAGTTAATGAACTCACTGCAACTGTGTTGGCTCCCGATGTTGTGGCATTGTGTACAAAGTTGAGGTTCTTCGCCATTGCTTGTCATCACTGGGGCCGTTTGAATGGCATGCGTTTCTGCGAGTGTGATATTGGTACCCACATCAGGTAAAAGCATTTGATGTGGTCGATTGGGTTGGTGCGGAGGAAGGATGCCAAGGGCTGAGAGGTGAGGTGATCTGACAAATGGGTCTGCGTCATGACATCGGTAACATCTGGCATGAAGCTTTGTGTAAATGGGAAGTCGCCAAATATCGAGTGCGTTGCCTTGTAGAAGTCTTTCAAGTTCTTCTTCACTGGGTTTTGGCTCGGGGAACTGTTCAATAGACAGGGGGTTGGGATCATCTGGTGATGGGATTAACCCAGCATAAAAGTTTGGATATTGATTGTCAAAGAAGCAACTTTTACCTGTTTGATGGTTACTCCAAATTAACCCTACTGTATCAAAGTAGAAAAGGTCCTCAAAATGGCTTTGAGTCGGTTCTCGAACATAAGCTTCGAGTCGGCCATCATAATCCAATGGGGAACTGAAATTCTTTTTTCGACAAAACAGCATTGCTGTGACGGATTCTGACAGTTCGTATCTTGTGACAAAAGAATAGTTGGCGCATGGCTCTTCTGAATTGATCCATGACGGATTGTCACACCCGATGTCACCATTTGACAGTTGTTCATAGCGTTCTAAATCAGGCAGTTCGCCGTGAACAAATATGGGTATTTCTATGCCATCTGTACAGCGCATGGGCGGGAGAGGGTCATCAGGTAACCCAAGCTCTCTTTTGCAGATATTTGCAAACTCAAATGCACTCATGGGCTGAACAGTATCTAAGCCACTATCGCTATGTCCTTCAAGTTCAGGCACAGAATCTGTTTCCGTTGGTGAAACCATTTTATTTTGGGTTTCACAAGCGATGAAATTAAGAAATGTAAACAGAAGGCAAGCCATATGCCTTACCATTAACATCTTTTTGAAGACCGTTTGAGGGCCTTAATCATCTCCATAGACATAACGGTACGCCATGAGATATCCAAGTACCTTACGCACATACCGTCTGGTCTCGGTGTAGCCAACATCTTCACCAAATCTCGCAGCGGTCACTGCGTCTTCATAGAGTGACATCCATCTCAATACAGCCTCTTCTCCGCCATTGTATCCGGCAATTGCCAATGGAAGTGGTTCATCAACAGCTTGCTCGCTTAAAGCGGTATAAAGCCGCATCAATTCTTGTGTTCCGAGAGTGGCATTGTATCCCGCCTGAAAGAGCTGATCTGGATTAAAATTTATGGCCGGATACTGGCTGCGATGGAGGTCTGCTGCCACTTTTGGCATCAGTTGCATTAAGCCTCTTGCACCGACAGGTGAACTGACTTCTGGTTTAAAGCCAGATTCAGCGGTCATGATGGCAAATGGTAACAATGAGGGAAGGGGATGATCTCCGATTTGACTTTTGAGTGCTTGTCCGTGTGGCCTTGGGTAACAGGCTTGCATGGCGACCGCCGAGCCTCCTTTCCAAGGGCGTGTACAAAAAGGAGCCGCCATCGATTTTGCTTTTTGATAATCTCCCGCTAATATCAAGGCGTGAGCCATCGCCAATGTGCCTTCTTTGCTTTGTTGTGCCACCTTCACCAACGGTCTGAGTTGATCTCGTGCCCAAGCATCAAAGCCCGCATCTGCAAGTGCGATGCCCAATTGGAACTCGGAAGTGTTTAATTCGTCTGGTGGCTCTGGGCGTTCTGCAATTGGTTGCTTTGGAAATTGATGCCCAATTTTTCTTGCGGCATACCAAGCATGTCCAGACACAGGCCAATATTTGAGAACCTCTTCGTATAAGCCTTTTGCAACATCTGCTTGGCCCCTCTGCTCTGCAATGACACCTCTCCAATAAACCGCAGCGGCCGCAAGATCAGATTTTGGTGAAAACGCCACGAGCGCTTCAAAGGCCCCTTCAGCGTCATCAAAATGACCCATCTTGAAGTAACCCCAACCAATAAACCAGCGGGTTGACTCTCCAAAATTGGTTTGGGGGAAGCGTTTCAAGTGCGCTTTAAACAGAGGAATGGCCTCTGCATAGTTCCCTTTATCGTACTGAAGATAGCCCAGTTTATAGCTGGCGATGTCGGCTCTTTTGTGTTCGGGATAAGCGTCAATTATTTGTTGATAAGCCACCGTTGCTTGTTGATAATTATCTGTCCTTGAATGGGCGACCGCAAGATTAAAGAGATCTTCACCTGTGGGGTCGCTTAAACGAGAGAACAGGGTGACCGCCCGTGAATAATCTTTGGCTCTAAAGGCGGAATAGGCCAGAGATTTTGGACTTGTTTTTTGAACGGGGAGAAGGTCAAGCAGAGCAATAGACTCTTTGTGGTGCTGAAGTTTACGGAACGACTTCGCTCGGCGCTTGATGTAATTTCGTCCCTTTTCTGTTGTTGAGTCTGGTATTCGCTCCCCCATCGAAATGAGTCTACTCTCCGCTTTCTCGGCGTACATTGATGTTGGATTATCCGTCCAGATTCTGTACAGAACGGACTTACCAGCTTCAGGCGCTCCCCTTAGCCGTGCGCCTTCAGCAAGCCACCATCTTGCTTCAGCAGGGTCGGCATCCATCGGATCAGGGATATACGCTTGTTCTGCAATGTGTGTATCTAGTATCGGTCGAATGGCATCTCGTCCTGCGATGTAATCTCCATTTTGAATGAAGGCTTTACCCCTCAACAATGCTATCTTGCGCATGCTTTGTGCAGAAAATGGGAAGGGTGACTCAAGCAGTGCAGCTGTTGTTTTGTAGTCTTCTGAATCGTAGCTCGCTTCTGCACGCAAGTACCGTGCATAGGGTGCAAGTTCTTTATGGTCCTCAAGTTTTTGAAAGATCTCGATGGCTGTTCGGCCGTCTCCTGCGGCAAGTATGCATTTTGCAAGCGCAAGTTCTTGTGCTGGTGTCGCATTAGAAGCATCACACTCCAGTGCTTTGGCGCAATTGCCTGTTTGAAGTGCCTCTGAAAGCGGGGTGGCCAGTGAGAGGCCAATGGATAGGATGAGTAACATCTAAACTCCGAGTCCTTCTATACCCTCACTGCCTTGTGAGAATTACCGAGTCG
>JAYYJC010000076.1:0-10000 GCA_036146655.1 Myxococcota bacterium
CGATACCATCGTACCAGACTTCTGCAGCAGCTGGATTGGTGACATAACCATCCGCAACGCCATCACCATCGGCGTCATTGGAGTCATCATTACAATCCCCACCAAGGCTAATGTAGCCGCTGGGCTGCACACAATCTTGGACTTCGGTGCTGTCATCACCAAAACCATCGCCATCGGCATCGAGATAGAAACTGAAATAGTTTGCGGGGTCAAAATTTGAGTCCAGTTGATCGATGTCTCCATCACAATCATTGTCAATGCCATCGCAGAGTTCAGTGGCTCCAATATAAACCGAACCATCACTGTCCACGCAGTCTGTGCTGTCAGAGACATATCCGAAAGGCTGTTCGCAGCTGTTTACAGACAAGCTTGAGTCTCCATATCCATCATTGTCGCTGTCGAGATACCAAGCCGGTGCATCGGACGCATCGTTTTCATCGCCGGAACAGTTGTTGTCAATGCCATCACAAGTTTCGGCTTCACCAGGATTTACAGCGCTTGAACCTTCATCACAGTCCCCCCCTTGAGTGGCATACCCACTGGGCTGACTGCAAGAGATTACGGTTAAAACATCGCTTCCATATCCGTCACCATCGGCGTCTTGGTAATACAGATTGCCATCGCTTGGCTTATCGTCTGGGGTTCCATCACAGTCATTGTCGATGCCGTCGCACACTTCAGGACCACCGGGATATGCCACAACTTCGTTGTCATTGCAATCGCCATCAAATTCTGCATAGCCACTGGGTTGTACACAAGCATCAACCGTACTTGAACTGAGCCCATAGCCATCTCCATCACCATCAAGATACCAAGTGGTTTGAGACGCATTGATGACATTGGAGTCTGCGTCGTCAATGTCATTGTCGCAGTCGTTGTCAATTCCGTCACAAATTTCCGGTGCATCTGGATTTGCTTCAACAGTGGTGTCGTTACAATCAGTGCCATCATTGACAAAGCCAGAGACGGGTTCGCAAAATGTGGTTTGAGTAGCCGGATCTCCAAAGCCATCCCCATCTAAATCAGCAAAATAAACGTCGCCGTCAACAGGTTCTTCGTCTACATCTGTGTCGCAATCATTGTCGGCACCGTCACACACCTCATCTGCACCTGGAAAGGTTGTGCTGTCAGAGTCATTGCAGTCTCCGCCTTTGTCAGCATAGCCGCTGGGTGCTTCACAGGCATCGACTGTGTCGCTGTCTTGTCCATAACCGTCTGCATCATTGTCAAGGTAGAACTGAAGCGGGTCCTCAGGATCATCATCAACAGCATCGTTACAATCGTTGTCCAATCCATCGCATATTTCAGGTGCGTTTGGGTAAGACTCGCTGCTTGCGTCATCACAATCTGTGCCGTCAGCTACATATCCACTGGGGACGGTACAGGCCTCGACGGTGTTTGTGGCATCACCAAAAGCATCCCCGTCAGCATCAGCATAATAGGTTGAGGTAAGACCTTCATCGACAACCCCATCACAGTTGTTGTCGATTTCATCGCAGGTCTCTGTGGCGTCTGGATAAGCAAGTGGCTCATTGTCGTCACAATCAAGACTGGCTGGAGAACCATCGCCATCTGCATCAACACAGGCTGCATCATCGCTGCATGCATTGTCGTCGCAGTCTGCAAGATCATTGCCGTCGTTGTCCTTACCATCGTCACATATTTCAGAACTCTTCTCACCGGTACAAGCTGTGAGAAGAGAGAGAAGAATCAAATTAATTATCGGTTTCATTGCGCTATCCTATGAAGTAGAGCATCAAATTTTATGAAAGAAAATTTACACTATTAGGGTACACAATTTTGATGCAAATGTGTAAGAAAAACCAGAATCGACCGAATTCTGATGTCAGACAAAAACCAGATTCTATTGCGTAAGCAAAACAGCCTGTTCACCCTGTATAATTCGGTAATGATGCCCACTTTCCAAAGTGAATGTCTCTTCCGTCCCAGCAGCGTTAGGCCATGTGATTGTGACATCAGCCTCACATGCCTTTCCGAGGCCAAAGTGTAAATCCATAGAGTCTTGCATGCCATAGTGCCCATGCCCACCACCAAGTTGGCGGCTCTGGGTAATGCCATTGGCATTCACCTCCACACGAGCCCCAATAGCCGAACGGTTGCTCCCAGCGGCACCTTCCAAACGAAGCTTTAACCAGGCACCTGGATATGCCAGCTGATTTTCGTAAAGGCGTACATGAAATGTGTCGTAGCAATCATCATCGCATCGGTTGGAAGAATGCCCAAGAACCAGATCAAGGTCACCATCATGATCAAAGTCAGCCACCGCAACCCCATGAGAGCGTGTGTGATCAATACCGGTTTCAATGGAAACCGCCTCAAACAACCGGGGACTGACCTGCTTGTAGAGCAAGGCTCGAGTGTCTGGATAATCTGTTGAACCAATCAAAATATCAAGCATTCCATCATTATTAAAATCAAAAACCGCTGCTGTAATGTCTCCCTCGTTCCAATCCACAATACCGTGAGACCGGGTCAACCCCGTTACTGAATTGCCTGGCCTTGTAAAATGAGGCCGTTCTGACTGCGTATTCCATAGAATCTCTGAGGGATCTGATGAATTCCCCACATCCCAGTGAACAATTTCGGTCGTCAACAAATCAAACCAACCGTCATTGTCAAGATCCGCACAGATCGTCGTCCCGGAATTCCCTCCCAATCGAAATGGCTCTCTGTCATAGGTGTGATCCCATCGAAAAGCATCGGAATTGGTTTGACACTGTATAAGCTCAGGTGGCGGAACACCTTCGCAGCCTGCGTCAGAAGGGTTCAAAGTACACCAGCATCGAGCGGATTCATTATCACTCCAATCCATGCGATCATCATAAGCATATCCAGACTCGACTGAAATATTTTCAAAGGTTTCGCCGTTGTGGTTGAGCCAGAGGTGATTTGGTGCACGGCCATAGGATGCGGCTAAAAGCTCAGGGAACCCATCATTGTTCAAATCACATGCATTGGCTGACCAAGCCACAGAATGCGCAAGTGCCAAGTTGATGTCTTCCAAGTATGCCCACGGTTCAGTTTGAATGTTGAAGGCAGTACTCACATCGCTAAAACGACCATCTCCAAAACCCCATAACAATTTATCAGGCTGCGTATTGGCGCGAGCGATCCACAAATCCAATGTACCATCACGGTTAAAATCAGTGAACGCAGCGCCACCCGCTCCTTCACCTGCAGAGCGATTAATGACACTGTCGCCTTCTGCAAATACAAAACCAGAGGCTGAACCCAACATCAATTCAGAATAGACATCACCATCGAGCGGCGCACCAGTGAAGACATCAATAAAGCCGTCGTTATTCACATCTCCTGCAGTGAAAACCTGCCCAAAACGACCAATTGAGTCACCTGTACGAAGTGCCAACAAACCTGATTCTTCCGTGATGTCTTCAAATGTACCCTCACCCGTATTGCGAAGAACCCAATTGTTTCGTTCACCGCTCTCAAGGTTGTCCCCGGCATCCTGCTTTCGAATGAGCAGATCTGTCCAGCCATCACCATCCACATCAACTGCGGAGACTCGTATGCCATCTGCCATAATGGCTTCAAGTCCCCACGGCTGACTTTTATCCACAAACAAAGTGCCATTGGGTTCCATCGCACCTTCACACACTTCAATCTGGGTTTCATTTTGCGCTTTATTTTCGCAAGCCATCAACCAAAGAATTACCGTCATCTCGTCCCTTCTAGAGTTGTGCTATAGTAGCCTAAATCTGATGCGTCTTCCATAATAAATTCCATGCTGAGCGTTCTTCTAATCTCCTGTGCTAAAACGATAGTCATCGATACAACCACAGCCGTAAAACCCACGGTCAATCGAGTGAATGCTCAAGAGCAGATGGTCGATCCAATTGATCTGAACTTGCTTCCTGAACATATGATTGTGTCAGAAGAGCGCCCAAAGCAGTCTTTGGGCTATCCAGAAGCACACCCAAAACACAGCCACCTTTATACACATCAGAAACCCATTGAACCATTTAATGTTCAAGGTCCCGAAAACGAACTTCTGGTAGAAGGAAGTTCTCTGTGGTGGTCATTTACTCAGGAGACAGATCACAAATTCAGTCCACCAAATCAACCGGGGTGGGAGTGGATTTGGCATTCGCCCACGCTACTTGAATTAAAACCTACTGAATTGCGTTCATCCGAACTTGTCCTCCCCGCAATGTCGATACAATCGCACGCAGGAGAAACATTGGAAATTCCAAGACAATCCTGGGAAATAACACCGCTCCATGTTGAATCAACCCATTTCTTTGAGTCAGAAGAGCGACTCGAACTGTGTCTCAATGCTTCTGTATCTGAACAGACGGCGAGCACAATCTTTCAAGTTAAAACGCACACTGATAAACTGCAGAAAATTACTGTATTGCCATCTGAAAATGCTTTCTCTTCACATTGCGAAGGGCCAAGCCTCGGGATTCGATTTGATTCCAAGTCCCATCGGCTCGTAGACAAAAGGGATGCACAGACAATCTATGAAAACCCCATCGATAAAGACGGGATTACCATCAGTTGTGAAGCCCCATGTACAATGCACAGTCCGGTGACCATCACGAACCTTCCACACGCAATTGGACACCTCCGTACCAATCGAAAGTGGAGCGATGTGCATCTTGAAAAAAGCTCAGATACTGTTCGCATTGTGGGACATAAATCGAAAGGCAAACACCGCATTCAACTAGACATTGATGGAAAACACATTGAAGCAGCCTTTAATGTGGTAAGTGCGCCGCATCGACTAGACCTCCCCCTTCGATTTATTCGGCCAGTGAATGGAAAGGCAACTTTTTCCGCTGAAGGTCAATGGACGAGCACACTCTACCACGCAGAACCAAATGACTGGAAACCATTTATTCAAGAAGCCGAGTATTACCCCACGGTTCCACCCGTTCAAGTTCGCACAGACAAGGCAAACAACGGTCGAATTGAACTCCGTGTTCCGAACCCAAATCACAATTACATTGTCCAAATGACTTCTGGAACACAAACCAAAACAGCATGGCTCCTGCCAGAAAGTCTGACCGTAGAACACCTGTCTGCCCCCAAAGAAGATCTCTTGTTGGTTTCCAACTCCGAAGGACCCATCATTGACTTCACCTTTCAGCATTCGTCTGGTATTTTGACGAGCAGTGGACAAGGCCACTTGAAAGTCACCCCAGGAAAAGTGACAGAGGAAAGCCACCTAAAATGGCAAGGCATTTGGCATCCAATCATTCAAAACTCGACACTAAAATCAGAAAATTACACAGACAATTGGCAATTGTATCTAGATCAATCAACCATTTATCCGGGCAGAGTTTTGTCTGTTTATGGTTGGAGTCCCAAACCAAACTCAACACTCCATTGGTCGGTCGCTTCCAATGAACAGATGGATGTCCTCAGTGGACAATCCATAAGCGGCCAAAATGGAGACATCGAACTAAAAATACCCCTGCCCACTCTAATATCAAAAGGTGATTATCAGCTTCGCTTTACGCAAGACTTGGATACACACACGGTTTATTTTTCAATCGACGAACAGATCAACAAACCAACCATTCATGCAAAACGAACCTCCCAAGGGATTGAATTAATAGTTCAAAGCACTCAATCGGCCCATCACCATGTCTCTATTGATGGGCTGGTTGCGTACAACAATACAGAGGTCTGGGATCAATTGGGCACATTTTGGCTCCCAAACCCTTCAATGTTCGAGTTTAAGAATAGTGATGAACGGTACAACTTGCTACGGGTCACCCTCTCTGACATCAACGGCAAACAGCAACATCAAGAAAAAATTCTGATTCCCCATTACCCTTCAGATTACGAACTCATCTACCCTTCTCTGGTTTTCGAAAAAGAAGGCAAGATCGAGTTTAAACTAAGAGCCAATTCACTGACGAATGTAAACCCAAACCAAACATGGACTGTAGAACACAACGGAAGAATATTGTGTAAAGCGCAGATGCCTGAACCTTGTCTTTTTACCTCCCCCTCAATCGGTCTAATCAATCTCATTTCAAAAGTAGACCAGACAGTCATTTCTAATGTTGCACTTCTCGTACTTGGGGACGCCGCCAAAGAAACTGTGGTCATTGCTCATCAAGAAGAACTGGCCATACAAGCTCGATCACAAAATGCAACAGCCCACTTGTATCTGCAATCCAATGGAAAATGGATTTCAACGGTGACACACACCAACAATGGACACATTGTCATGGACATCCCAAAGCACAGCACTTGCGCAGCTGTTGAAATATGGGATGCAAAAGGAAGAGCGTTCCATAAAGTCAACTTGGAGCCCACGCCCAATTTTCAAACGGTCATTGAAGATGGCCGAATTAAAGCCATTGGCACCATTCCAAGATCTGGTCTCATCCTCAAAGATGTCTCCAACCCGAAAAAACAGACGGCACTTGGTCCGGTGAAAATCGGCGAATCAGGGTCTATCTCATGGACCTTGCCGAAAAATCCATCGATTAGAAAAATCCAAGTTTACGGACTCAATGAATCGGCTAGTAAAATCCACGACACCGTATCTTTAGTTAATAAAAACGAATTCAGAGTGCCCCAAGAAATGAGGCTGCTTGAAAATGCTTTTGCAGAACTCATCCTGCACAATCCATTGGACACTCCTCAGCGGTTTCATTTTCAGTTGATGCCCACAAAGTCATTTAAAGCCAATGACACACATTCAGGTTCAATCACCGTGGATGCTTCATCACACGCCCTCATCAAAATCCGTTTAAGTGCAATCTTGTATGGCGTCCATTCAATTGAACTTCAAGTTCACGGTGAACAAGATGAGCAAGTCCTCAAGCAAGACATTACCGTTCTTCAATCTAGTGATGACACGACACACGAAGAGGAATTTTATGTAGATGTGTCATCGCAGGGACGCGTCGCTCACCACAAATTGGACGGCGAACAAATCGCATTTTTAATCTCAAATGTGGAACCGAGCCTAGATTATGTGAAGGCAGTCAGACCATTTTACGAGGCTCCACCCAATAACCTATCCAAGGTTCAGCTTGTTTGGGTGGGAAATGCCTTTTGGGATGCACTTGCACATGGCAGAGATCCTGAAAGAACTAAAATTCTTGATCAAATCACTCGTGATGTCCTTGAGCCTCCTCAACGCTCAAATTCAGTCGATTCACTGCTGTGGGATCTCGCACTGCTTCAAAGTATTCACAACGGAGTGACCCCACCCATGATTGAAGTAGTGAACCGGTTGCATGCGCTTCCGTATCATTTTGACCTCACTCTATCAATAGAGGTTTTGGACACTTTAAACTGTTTACAATATTGGGCATTTGCACTTGCACAATCCAGTTTATACAAGGGAGTTGCACCAGAGCTTCCTGAGGAATTGGAAGTACACTTTCAACAACAAAGCTGGATGACATATCCTGTCATCGCTCAAAGTATATTGCTTGAAGCAGCCCGCCTGAACAAAGACCGTGCACTCCAGCGCAGTATTCTTCAACATTGGGCAAAGCAACCGAATAGGCTCCATGAGCCTTTGCCAAGCGACATCGGGGTGTTTTTCGATTGGCCGCCGGCGTCAAGCACCAACAGTGTTCGTTGGGCATTATTTCGCTCCGCACCGAAAAGCGAACTTGTCATGTCACTGAAACCTCAATCGGTGCTTCAAAACGGTGACATGTGGGCTGCGTTGGCTGCAGCGTCTCGGCCATATGACGCAAGTTACAATTTAAGTACGCTTCTTGCTGAAAACCGTTATTTGATTCAAGATGGCCGTTATCACTCTTTTCGAACGGTTCCAATATCACACCAGGCATGGATTGATGAACCCACTCAATGGCAGATTCAAATTTTCGGGAAAGGACGGCAATACTATACAATTGGTCATCACAAAGTCGAGAAACAATCCGCCAAATCAGTTAGCGCACACCTTCAATTATTGATCAATACAGAAGAGAGGACATTCCAAGAATATACAAATGAATTCATCTTTGAACAACATCAATTGTATCATGTAAAGCTGGTTGCAAGTGGGTTACAGCCATCGCAAGACTACTGGCTTCATTGGCCTTCAATCAGTGGATTCAATACGGCAAAAGTTAGCGCAATTGGGGGCCAAGTATTGGAACGGCAAGGACCATGGATCCGCATTCGTACAACTGGCTCTGTGATTGAGATAGTGCGAAAGGTCAGTCCAAGTTTTACCGGTCAATTTCGTCTGCCACCACTCAGATGGTACTCGTCAGGGCAAGTTCAGCCCATGGCCCAAACCCAAAGCTTTTCAGTTCATATTAAATCGGAAGACGAATATCACCTTGAGCCCCTCCCCGACGGATGGTAAAAACAGCACTCCCTCGGTGATGGCTTTTTTCTCTTCGCAAGAGTTCATGCAGTTCATCTAAATCCCTCAACCGGACCCCATTAACAGCCAAAATCACATCGCCGGGACGCAAACGGTTTTGAGCCAAAGCGCCATTGGTAAACAGATCTTGAATGTAGACTGCTCCACTTCGTTGAGCCAACCGTGCACCCAATAGTTCATCAATGATGTCTTTACTTATGTGATGGGGAGGTGGTGATGCATTGAACTTCAAAACGATCTCCTTTCCTTGTCTGAGCACAGTGAGTTGTATCAAACCCTCCGGTGGTAGTGTGCTCAAATAGGCATTCAAATCATCCAAACTCTGAATGGTCTTTGCGTTAATTCCGACAATTACATCCCCTTTGAGCAACCCTGTTTCGGAAGGCATTGGATAGACATAGCTGACTTGGGGAGCAAGTTGCTGATAACGCCCATTGCGAACAAGAACATCATTGAGATCGACCGCCAACCACGGAAATATAACTTCACCAAAATTCAGCAAATCGGTAGCAATTTTTTGAGCTCTGTTAATTGGAATGGCAAAACCAATCCCTTCAGCATCCGCTCGAATGGCAGTGTTGATGCCAATGAGCTCGCCAAGTACATTGATTAAAGCCCCACCTGAGTTTCCAGGATTGATGCTAGCATCCGTCTGTATAAATGATTGATATATGAGTGGTTCAATTTCGATGGGACGATTTACGGCAGAAATGACCCCTCGAGTAACCGTCATACCAAGCCCAAGTGGATTGCCAATGGCGAGCACTGACTCGCCTAGTAAGAGATCATCTGAATTGCCAAGCCGTATGGGGGTTGCCTTTGAGAGGGTCTCCAGTTGTAGAACAGCCAGATCCACTTCCGGCGCCATCCCAATAATGGTTGCGGTATCTGTCTGATTATCGGACAGCTGGATTTGAATCCGTTGTGCCCCTTTCACGACATGCGCATTGGTCAAAACCACAACAGGTTTCTGCTGGATAATGACACCGGAGCCTTCAGAACTCAATTCACTTTGCCCACTCATCCATGCAAAAGGGTCTGTATTGCGCTGTGTAATCTGGATGGCAACCACAGAGTCCTTAGATGCTGCAACGGCTTCAACGATTGCGTCTCGCCGAAGCAAGTCCGGATTCAGAGGGATGCCATATGCCAACTGAGGACAAACCATCAAGAGGAGGCAAAGGAAAGCCAACGGCAGAAGCCCAAAACGAGTGAACTTTAAACTTGTATCCACAGCTCCCTACCCTGCTGTGCGGTTGGAAAATATTCCAATTCAGTTGGCGCTGGCCCTGCGATGACATCTCCGGTAGCAGAAAACGTAGCTGCATGCCGTGGACAAAAGAACCGTTGGGCTTCAGATTGATATTGAATGGTTTCACCTTCATGTGTACATGCCCGATCAAGGCTGACAAAGCATCCTGACTTAACATGGGCAACAATTAAGTTTCTTCCATTGATTTCTGCATAGGTAAAGCCGCCAACGGCGTTCAGCTCTGGGTAATCGTCAAGAGATAGAATACTCCAAGAGGAATCAGGATCGACATTGCAAATATCAACATCAAGTAAAAAGGCGCCCGTGTCTCCAGACTGAGCGACTCCATCACCAAACTTCGGTTCGGGTACACATGCTGCTGTGGCTGAACA
>JAYYJC010000077.1:0-10000 GCA_036146655.1 Myxococcota bacterium
CAGCGCACACTTAATAAACTTTCTTCGTGTTGACATGAGGTGCTCTCTATTCGGAAATTGTGAACACAATTCTATATCGCTCTGTTAATCGAAGTACAATTTACAGCATCAAAAAGACCATTGACTGGACAAACAGACCAAGAATCAATCTCAGCCATACTCTTTCAAAGCACCGTTCAAAAACAAACAATCAACGCAATAAAATGCGCTGATGGAACCAATTTTGGAATCAATTGGGCACAAGATCATCAATGAAATGAGCTAAAATGACAATACCCTAAGCCTTTAATTTTTACATTTTTGGTTTATATTATCCGTTACCTATATCGATTCAAAACATGAAGACATACATGTGGTCCATCTTATATTTGCTGACATCACACGCACACGCAGTGTACGCAACCATTCAGAAGACATTGGGCTACTGGCATCAAGAGCCTATCGTACTTGTCTGCGATGATCGAATCGACCTCGTGCATGTCAAAACAGCCCTCGATACATGGAGGTCTGTCGGGTTTACCAGTCACCTTCGGAAAGACACTGACGCACTTGCGTGTGAGGGATCTTACCATGGCATCATCACCATCCGTGTTCAAGATGATTTACCGTATTCCCATGCCGCTGAAACCCATACGCAACACACTTGGACCACGCGAGAGGTTTACAGCGCAGACATAAACATACGAGTTGGCCGAGAAAAGGACATTGTCTTAATCACACATGAACTTGGACATGCATTTGGTTGGGGTCACTCTGACAAACCAAACAACATCATGTTCGCAAGAATTGCAGTGATCAAAGACCCTGACTACAGCCAATCCTCTCGTTCAATGCTTGAAGAAGCTGTATTCAACGAGTACTTAAGACACAATGAACCGGCAGATGAACGCACATTCAAGGGATGGTTAAAGGAATGGTTGTCCCAAAACGACTGAGTGTACAAAAAACCTTCAATCTCAAGTCAAATATTGTGGGCGTACGGTTTCGAACCAATGATGTCTTTCGCAAATGCGGTCTTTTTTTGGCTACATTTAGACTTTGAATTCAACACGAATTCAGATACCCTAAATGAACATTGAAGTTCTCACACATGGGGTGCAAATGGATTGCCATTGGCATCTCATCAATTGAGTTAATCCCAGCAGCAGTCTTTATTTACTCGTCGAAATACAGTCATTAAATTGCCATATTTTCGAGATTATACATCAATCGCATTTGCCACATGATGGCATTCAGCCACGCCTAAAAATAAACACCCATTTTCATCCTGTCATGCCTAATTCACTCTTCCAATCATTGTCCATATTTGACTTTATGCCCATCTACCGTGCCCCCGATCAAGCGCTAAAAGCAGAGGGTTTGTTTTATACGCACCCTGAACGAGCTGAACTTGCAATAAATCACCCCAACATACAGACATTGATATACGAAGTGGCCAGGAAAATAAACAACCAACGAAATCACATCTACAATGTCGACGACATTGCTGAGCAAGTCACTCACAAAATGCTCCAGATAATTATTGAAAAAGATGGGTTGGATGTGGAGTTGAATTGCCTTCAATCCCCTGCTCATATGGGACACTACTTCAAAAAATATGTCACTTGGCGCATGAAAGACCTACTCAAAAGAGATCCATATTGGAAAAGATGGACCAATGCCGAATGGCAGGCCTTGTCTGAAGTCTACAACAAAGCAGCGACAGACCTTGAACCCCATTCTCAAAAGCAAGTGACAACACTTACCCACCTCAAAGAGATTACCAATCATTTGATAGAGAAACCATCGCTCCAATTGAGCCCACTCAATCGATTGAAGTACATGATGCTCTATTGTCCAAAGACAGTAACTTATGACCGCATTCATCAAGCCACAGAAAAAACAAATCACCACTTAGGGCCCGTAAAAGCGGTTTGGAACGCTTGGCAAAATCAACGCAATTCATATGAACTGATTCGGTACGAAGATCACAAGGACTTCAAAAAATCTCGGACTTTTTGCACTTGGATATTGTTCAAACCCCATCTCGAAAGCATCACTGCTTTTGAAAATGAACCAGACTCACGGTCTCTCCGTGAAAATCGCTTTAATCGGCCGGTAAATCGAAGTTTTCATCAGGTTATCAACCAGTGTGCCGTCTACATTTTATTAAACCAAGAGGTTGAACAAGCAGAACCACTCATTGGAGAACTTCTCCTTAGCAGGAGCGTCAAACGCAGAAAGAAGGAACATACAAGAGAACATCAACGCCGAAAACGCCACTATTTGGCACAGCTTAGCAAGCAACTGTATTGGTGGTCAGAGAATTATTCAAATAAACCGAACTGCTTGGCTTCGATCAAAGCCATTGCTCGAGTGATATACAATCGGAATGCGTCGCCTCCTACACTTGCACAACTTGAGAGAATAGAACACAGTGTCAAGTCATTCAATTCGAATTAACCGTAGATAATCAACAAGGCCTCTGAGGAACAAGACGGGAGAATGAGCATGCCGGCCATACCGTTCAAAGTGATTGCAAGCATCTTAAGGGTACCAGATGACTTGGCGGAACATCCTCACAAAGCAAAGGGCGTTCACTTTTACAGTACGAGCAGAAGGGTGGTTCAAGATTTACTTTCATTTATCATTCTAAATGAGACGGTCAGCAATGCACTTAATCAAAGTTTGCTCAAGCTTATTTACACACAACAAAGACAGTCATTTCAAAATCTACCCTTTGATGGCTCGGACCTACTCATAGAGGTCTTCACTTTAAAAATGAACAGCGCTGAGCGTAATTGTGGTCTCGCATGTCCTGTTTACTGGCACAGCTGCAGCGATGAAGTCTGGTTTAACTGGCTAAAGGTGACGCTTCAAAATCAACTTCGAGATCTGTTGCGTTCCTCTAAGAACCAAGCCAAAGACAGTCTCGATTCGCCCGTATTTGATGATGCCTCTGTGTTGGGGATTGACCTTGTCATTGATGAAAACAGTAACCGTGACCGCATGGAAGAAATCGAAATCAATTCCATGCTTCGATACGCTCACAGACTTGAACAATCCGTTGCCATCCACTCCACTAAAATCGTGGATTTTAGGCGGCTTTGCTGGCTTTTACTTAAGGCTCCCGAGCTTGTGAGGGAAGACCATTTTTTGAACGCCAATAAACAATTCTTCCGAACAGCACACAAAGCCTATCTGGAATGGACTCTTCATTACGATTCTTATCTTGAGCGATATGAAAATGATGACCCACAACAGGTAAAATGCCGCTCATTTCTCACTTGGCTTTTGTTTGGACCAGAATACAAATGTGAGCAAGATTTTATCAACGAATCCCGCAAGCGATTTAATAGTTGCCGAGACAACCTCAGGCAAAATGTCACCCGAGCTACAGCTGATATTCACTTCCAGATTCTTCCGCTTTGGATTTGGCTTCAACATGAACCGGTCTACCAACCTTTGTTGGCTCAATTTTTAAAACAATCTCTTTTCAACAGCCAAATTAAAGCTGGGCTTCCTGCTCAAATCAGAACACAATTCGAAGAAGAAAAGGTGCTGAACAATCTTCTAATCATGCAACAAGAACACAATGGTCAAGCCGTCAATGAGTTTGGAATTCGTCAGTTTGTCAGCGTTATTCATAGCCCTTTCTGCCGACTCGTCGACCGACAATTGCCAGACGACGGATTTGAGAAGAAAACCCGAAAAATCATCAAGCTATTTCGACACACCATCACTTGTTTACCTGAAGAACTCTCTAATAAAGTGAGCATTGATCTGCCATGACATCAATTCAAACCGTAGACCATCACAAGGTCTGTGAAGGCACCCAAAAGCAAGGCAACACAAAAAAGATGTCACCTTGTCCGTCTGCACTGACAACTACCGTATTCAATCTTGGCCTTCCTTTCCCCTTCATCACGCAAACTGAGAGGTAAACCATGTTCAATATGTCCCCAGAACAGACGAAAGCGGCCATAAACAAGCAATTTGAGCGTCTCTCTCTCATCACTGAAGGCGAGCAAATTCAATTGTCTTTTTCTTCTGCCGGGTGGCAAACCACCCGTGCCTGGATCATCGCCCCTCAATTGCTTCCGCATTTCCCAAAGTTTCTAAATGATGTTGAAAAACAATTGGCCACGGTTCACAAGGTGCTTCCTTCAATCCTCGCATTCTTTCAAGCGTTGGACTATCACGATGATGCTTTTTGGGTTCAGTTAAGTTCTTCCTCTGTTGAAAACCAAATTGACCACCTTCTCAATTGCTGTGCATTGTCGGTCATAACTGACCATTTGCCTTCATCAGAAGAACGAGACACCCTAAAGACCCTTCAACACCACATTAATGGCCATGTATTAGACGCCCCACAAATGTTTTCAACCATTCATCAGCTTGCGGTTCAACTCAGAACCACTCTGTCACCAACATCAACATTGCATGAATACCTCAATGAGTTTGACATGGCCTTCAAGACACAAGCAGGCCCTTTTCCCAATCTGTTGACAGATGCACTGAAGCAAATCCAAGAACTGTATGCGGTCAAACCCAAAGAAGAAGACACATGGGCACAACGATTATTAGACGCTGCAGATCACCTATCTGAAAACATCATGGACATCTTTAATCATGCGATGCCCATATCGATAACGACCGCATTTGCCAGTACATCCAATGCACCTACTGCACGGCCGCTTTGGGTGAACACTGAATCAGAATTATCGGTTTTTCCAATGGAAAATAAGGTATTGATTAAGTGGGCAGGCCCAAGTCCACTAAAGGCCATTGCCATCAACGATAAACCAATCCAATGCAGCAATGCCCAGGCCTTCAAACACGGTGTTGTACAGTATTGGGGACCAATCGATGAAGTGATCCAAAAAATACAGTTCTTTGATGGAACCAATACCTACCAAATAAATGTTCAAGACACGAACCCATCTATCGAAGAGTAAAATTATTCAACTTCAACCACTGAGTCGTTGAATACCCCTTCCAAGTTCGATGCCGTCGATTTGCCAACAAGGGATTGGTAAAAATCCTGAGCATCCTCAACCAACATGTACAATGCTGGCACCAAGAGCAAAATAATTAGCGTCGCAAAAAGGACGCCAAAACCGAGTGAAATGGCCATAGGAATCAAGAATCTGGCTTGCACTGAAGTCTCGGCAATCATAGGAGCCAAGCCTAAAAAGGTGGTGAGTGAGGTAAGCAGGATGGGCCGTAATCTTCGAATTGCACCCATGCGAATCGCCTGTCCTGCGGAATACCCCTCTTTACGATATTGATTGGCTGCATCAATGAGCACCAGAGAGTCATTGACCACAACCCCCGTGAGCGCCACGAGTCCAAACATCGATATAATAGACATTTCATACTGCATGATCATATGACCACCAACCGCTCCCACAAACCCAAACGGGATGGCTGACATGATAATCAGCGGTTGAACATACGACTTAAACGGAATGGCCAACAAGGCGTAGATCAGAAATAAGGCGATCAGATAGTTTTGCCCGAGGCTTGCAAATGTTTCCCCTTGATCTCGTTGTTCACCCACCAATGCCATTACAGCACTCGGATACTTGCTTTGGATTTCTGGAAAGATCTCGTTGGTCAATGTTGTGATGATTTCCCGAGAAGACACCACTCCAGACGCCAGCTCAGCTTTAACATTCACCACACGGACACCAGCTTCTCGGGTGATTGCAGTGGGCGACCGACCACGCTCAAAATCAACCAGGTCACCAATGGACACAAAGGCACCAGTTGGAATTTGAACTTGAACTTGCCCAATGTCATCTTCAGTGAGCCGTTGAGACTTGGGCAACCGCACCATGGTCCGACGCTCCAGCCGACCAACCTGCTCTCGAATGGCCTCTGCACCATAAAATGATGCTCTCAATTGTCGAGCCACATTGTTGGAGGTCAGACCGAGGGCGACTGCGGAGGGACGGAGCTGAAATTCGAGCTGATTCTTTCCCGATGAATAGCTGTTTTCGATGTCCTTCAGAGAGGCAAAACCCCTCAGTTCATTGGCCAATTCGTCAGAAGCCAAAGCCAAGGTATCAATGTCATCGGCAGAAATTTGTATGTCAATTGCCGCACCGGCACCAGGGCCTGTACTCGAAGAAAAAGACAGGCTTTCAACCCCTGCAATGGACGGGATATTGCCCTGCCAAGCATCTGAAAAGGACTTGGCGGTGATGGTACGAGACTCAGATGGGGTCAATGCCATCTGAATGGTCACAAGGTGACTTCCAATGGGTGCACCACCTCGGCCAATTGGACCTTCACCAAGAGAAGTCAACATCCCACGCACGAGGTTTTCCGAACCACCAAGTTCTTCTATGGCTTTTGATGCTGCCTCCTCTATCTCACGCTGAACACGGTGCGTTTCTGTGACGGGTGCACCATAGGGAAGCTTCGCAGCGACTGTGACAATTTCACCCTCAAGTTTTGGAAAGAATGAAAACTGAACGATGCCACCACCAACCAAGCCAATGGTGAGAAAAAAAGTGGCCACGCTCGTCGTTAATGTGATCCAACGGTTGGACACTGCAAAATCCAGAACCTGAGCAAATGGGCCGTCGGTAAATCGCTTTAACCGTTCAGAAAACCAAATCCGTGGCACATCAAAGAATCGGCGAATCCGTCCTGGTGGCTTGTCTTTCATGTGCGCCAAGTGAGCGGGCAAAACAAAAAAGGATTCGATCAAAGACAGAATCAAAACTGCAATGACGACCACGGGAATGAGTTTGAAAAACTTTCCAGAGACCCCCGGGACAAGCAGAAGAGGTGAAAATGCAGTCACGGTCGTAAGGACTGCAAATGTCACGGGAACGGACATTTGACGGGCCCCCAGAATGGCCGCATCCAGCCAAGAATGCCCTTTTTCTTGGTACTCGTAGATATTTTCCCCCACGACAATGGCGTCATCAACTACGAGACCGAGAGTCACAATGAATGCAAAGAGCGATACCATGTTGATGGAGGCATCTGTTCCTGGTAAAAGCCAAAAAGCCCCCAAAAAACAGATGGGAATACCCATCGACACCCAGAAGGCCAAACGGGCTTCAAGAAACAAGGCCAAAATACAAAACACCAAAATGAGACCCACTTTTGCATTATCAAGCAGGAGATCAATGCGCCCTCGGAGCAGCTCAGACTGATCATCCCAAGTGTCAATTGAGATGGTGTCCGGCAGCTCTATACGAAGACGTTCACTGTATGACTTAGCGGCAGAGGCCACCGAAATGGGAGTCTCACTCCCAATGCGAAAAACAACAAGGCGAACTGCAGGCACGCCATTGTAATAAAGTCTTTGATCATTGTCTTCGTAGCCATCGACCACTTCAGCAATATCTCCAAGCCGAACCTGAGCCCCATCCACGGTGCTTCGCAATAGCAGCTCTTTAAAGTCATCGGCTGTGCGACGACGGTCGGACACCCGCACCAACAGTTCTCCACCATCTGTTTTGACTCCACCTCCGGGCAACTCCATAGAGGCTGAGCGGATTTGTTGTGCGATTCCATCGAGAGTCAATCCATACGCCTGAAGATTTTCTCGGGACACTTCCACACTGAGCTCTCTGGGCGGCACACCAAGAATGTCAACCTGAGTAATGTCAGGTTCCTGTCTGAGTGAATCCCGTGCCTGTTCAGCAATGCCATGTAGACTAGACAAACTCTGTTCGCCCGACAGGATGATGGAGATGACCTCTCTGCGAAGTGAGAGCAATGTAATTTGAGGTTCTTCTGCATCCTGTGGAAAGGTCGTGATTCGATCCACTGCAGATTTTACATCAGAAATAACCTTGTCTGGATCGGCATCAATGAGCAACTCGATGGTCACAGTCCCAGCACCCTCCGATGCACTGGAATTGACTCTTTTGACACCCTCAACACCACGAACAGCTTCTTCTAGCGATAGAATAATCCCCTGCTCGACATCCTCAGGTGAACCGCCTGGATAAGGCACTGCCACAGAGATGACATCGATTTCAAACTCAGGCAAAACTTCTTGCTTCATTCGGCTCATGCCCACTAGCCCACCAAAGATGAGCACAAACATGAAGAGGTTGGCAGCAACAGAATTGCGAGCCATCCATGCCACAGCCCCACCCAGTCCGGATGTGCTTTTACTCTCCATCATAAGCCCCTAGTGCTTGAACATTCAAGGGGGCACCTACGATTGGAAATGAAATGGGAGTCGTGATGACACGCTCACCTGTTGATAATCCAGCGGTCACAAAAACATCGGATCCGTAGCGCCATCCCAATTCAACAGGTCTGATCTCGAGGGTGTTATCCATTGTCGCCAAAAGCACCTGTTCGCCATTGATGAGTGCAGAAGCAGGTAAAACAGCAACATTGTCTATTGTCTTTCCTTCAATATCAACATCCACATAGGCACCAGGTAAAATGGGCATTCCCTCAGAACGCAAGGGGTCTTCAATCGAGATGATCAAAGCCGCAGTTCTGGCCTGAGCATCCAATGAAGCCTCAAGGCGCTTAACTTTTGCTTCACGCTCGGCAAGTTTGTTGGGCGCGGGTCGATAACGGACCCATGCTCGGCCAAGTGTCTCACTGGCGCCGTCTGGCCGAATAATGTCATCCAGCCGTGCTGCAGGGATTGACACACGAACCCAGAACTCATCAGTACCAAGCAATGTCATGATGGGCTGACCTGGCCCCACCAGCTGCCCCAATTCAATGTCTTCAGATTGAATCATTGCAGGAAACGGGGCCTTTAAAAGGGTCCTAGACAAGTTCAATTCAGCACGCTCTTGCCCAGCTTTTGCACTTTCCAATGCCAACTCTGCTGCTTCAAGCTGGGGTTTCCGAGCGGCCAGTTCAGGGGCCTCACCAGTATTCCCAAGAAGTTCCCATTCTCGCTGCGCTGCTGTTTGGCGTTCCTGAGCCAGGCGAAAATCCAGAGCCGCTTGTTGGACTCTTGCGGCTTCTTGGGCCACAGCCAGTCGATAGTCTCGAGAGTCAATTCGTGCCAGTACCTCTCCTGCTTGGAATCGGCCACCTGGTTCAAGATTGGGGGACAATTCAGTGATCACGCCGCTGACCTGTGCACTCAGTGGTAAAATTTGAGCCGAACGGACGGCACCTGACCCTTGAATCATCACCGCACGGGACTGAAGCACCACATCAACGGCATCGACCGTGAGGATTGTTGCCTCTGGGGTTTGACGCTCCTCGGAAGAGGCCGAGCTGATCATGACCACCATTCCAAGTGCACCAATGGCAAGAATGATAAAGGGAATAAGGACATTGCGAAACATTATGGTTCTCCTGTTTCCGACTCGAGCTGAGGCGCCCACTGTCCCCCAGCAGCCGATACAAGCTGAAGAATGGCTCCAAATGCGCTTCTTCGACTTTGTAATTCCAATAGCTGTGCCTGATAGTAGGCATTTTGTGTGTTTAAAACGGTGAGAACAGGTACAACGCCCTGCTCATATTGGTGACGCGCTTCCTGAAATGCCTTTTCTGCAGCAGAGTATTGAGCCAAGGCGGCTTCTTGAAGTGCAGCTTGAATGGCCAAGTTCTGAATCGCATTTTCTAGGTCTTGTTGAATTCGAAGTTCGATCTGTCGAAGCCCTTGTTCGGCCTGAACCATACCAGCCTGATTTTGGCGGTAGACTTGTAGCTTTCGGCCACCTTGAAAGAGAGTCAACTGTGCGCCTGTTGTGAAGTTCCAGTTGTCAATGTCATCCCACTCTTCTGTTTCACTGGAATAGTTCAGTTGCCGTTGAACGGCACCTCCAACAGAGAAGCTCGGCAAGAAGTCCCGACTTGAAGAGGTCAACCTGCGATCCGCAGATTGTACGCGGGCCTGAGCGGCGGCAACATCTGGATGACCATCAAATTGTTCTGAGGTCACTGATACGGCCTGCTGGACATCCGGAACAGACAACCGAGACACCTCGCTCAGGGTGTCGGTCGGTGAACGGCCCATCAAAACCAAAAGCCGTTGCTCGGCTGTGCGTTCTGACAGCTGTGCCTG
>JAYYJC010000078.1:0-5291 GCA_036146655.1 Myxococcota bacterium
GAGGGGTCTGAATGCACATGAAAATCTGCACTGATCCAGCCTGTGGTATCGACACTTCGGATCACTTGGAAATCGATTTCCAGTTTATTCTGCTTCTCCACTTCGAAAGGCTCACTAATGTCCAATTCGTATTCAATACCACGGGAAGCCACTGCATAATACTTACCTGGCGGTAAAACAACTTGCCCCTTACCATCTGGAGTAAAAACAACGGATGCAGGATCTCCTGCGATGTAGCTGTCACCCAGATCGGGATTGAGTGTGTGCGCTTCATTTACTGAAAAGAATGAGACTTTGGCAGGCACATGACGGTTAACTTCGTCTCTTATATTAAAGTGAACTGATCCGGGTTGGGGTGACCCCAGTACAACATCAAGGATGTCACCAGATTGTATGCGGAAAGGTATGCGTTCAGAAGTCGGACGCCCTTTGCCATACACTTCAAGTTCCCAATCACCTTCTGGTAAAGTGCCTCTGAAAGAACCATTGTCATCCAAGTCATCGCCCACATCAGTTTGCCATTCAAGATAAGGGAATTCCTTACCCGATTGATACACAAATACATGTACATCGCTTAAGGCTACGCCAGTTCCTTCTTCGACGACATACCCTTGCACTGTTCCTGTTTGAGTACCGGCGGCTTCGTAAAAATTATCTACCACGCTGCCTACATCGCCTTCACCAATACTGAACCATCGGGTGTACTTTAAGCGAGTTTCAGGAGGAAACCGTTCGCTGTTGTCAAGTTCTCCTGGCGTTGCGCCACCGATGACAATGGTTTGTGATGAGGTAAACATGGGGACGAATATAGGCCCTTCCGGATACCAAATGCCATAAGATATGTCATCGCCGGTTCCAGCTACAAAATCAGCTTCTATGGGGCTACTAAAAGTATTAATGTTGTCTTGGTTAAGTTCGAAGACATAGCCTTTTTCGTCAAAACCAATATTTGGCGTAAATACATTAAGTGAACCTCCTTGAAGATAAAAATCCCCAAAGGCAATTCCAGTCGCTAAAGCTGTTGACAGAATATCATCTATTTCTGAAGCCGAAACACTATCAGGAACTTCACTCGTGTCCTCTTCACAGCCATCATGATCTCCAAAGAGTGCAGTGGTTTGTATTTCGAGGACTGAACTTTGTGGGGCCAGGATATAGTCTGTTCGAATACTGTAGTTCTTACCACCGAGGATGGCCCAGATACCATCAAGAATAGAGATAAAGGAAGTCGCTTCTCCAACAGTACAAATGACGGCTGAATTGCCATCAGCACCGTCATTCAATATGACAATCTCACCACTCTCTTCATCAATTTGTGCAATGTTCATGTTTACAGTTGCAAAAACTTCTGCCAACTGATCATTTCCGTGAGCCGAGGTGTACCGCATATCAAACCGTTGAAGATCAGCATCGATTATTCCACCGCCGGCAGTATGGGGTCCCATGCTTGGGCGAGCACCATTTATTGCAATGCGAATACGATCATTTTCAATTAAATAATCGCCAGGCCTGGCCATGGCCTTTGGACCCCCAATTCCCTCATTTAAGGTTGAGATTTGGAAGGCGCGAGCAAAAGGTTCAGCCTTTTGGCAACTCAAGAATGTTGGCAATAGAATGTGAATATACATAAGAAACCAATATATGTAATAGAAAGAGGTTCTATATTATGTATTCAATTTCACTCTTATCGTCTTTATTTTCGTCGTTTGCTGTTGCAGAAGAACCATTACCAGCTCCAGAACCGTATATGTTGGTTCAAATTTGGGGAACGGTATATGATCAGGATGAAGATCCGATGGCTGACCCAGCCACATACGGTGACCCTGAAGACGATGTTGGATTTAAAGTCAGACGAGCTAGATTTGGATTTGAAGGCAAAGATGCTGGCGTCAAATATGCCGTAACGGCCGGTGTCTCAGCGCCATATGATATTAATGCTCAACAAAATTTGACTGAGTTTCAGGTGGTGGATGCCCACATTGGTCTCAAAGCCGTCAAGGGCCTTTGGGTCATCGGTGGCATGCAAAAACTACCAGTCAGCAGAGAACAGTTAATGTCCTCACAAGAAATTACACTTTCTGAGAGAGCGGTCTCCTCAATCTGGTTGGTTCCAAATCGAGAAATAGGTATGCTTGCAGACTACACGGCTGGTGGCAAGAACTTGAAAGCACGAATCAGAGCGGGTGTCTTCAATGGAAATGAGTCATTTTTAGGGGACAACAATGCTGGAAATCTTTACGCTGCTCGAGCGGAGTTGGTTTCTGGTTCCGGAAAAGTCTATCAAACTTATGGTTCATCCAAGAAGCCCAGCATTGGAATTGGTGTGGATTATTTTATGAACAATGATTTAGCCACAACCACAACCAGTTTTGGCGCAGATACCATGGTTCGTATCCAAGGTTTAGCGGTCATGGCAGAAGCAAGATTATCTAATATCAAACCCACACAAACCGATTTGGCAGACTCTGATGTCTTTGCTGAGGTAGATCGCTTTGGTTATCTGGTTCAACTTGGCTATACCATCAACAGCTTTGAACCTGCTGTCCGGTATTCAACCTATGACGATAATCAGTCCCTTGTCGATGTGGGAGATGTCTCAGAACTTCTTTCTGGTATCAATTATCATTGGCGAGACGGCCAATTGCGTGCAGGTGCTGGATATGTCGTCCGAATGGAGACTGAAAATGCGGTTGTCAATAACAATACGGCCCGCCTTTGGTTAGAGGCAGTGTACTAGAATATGTTCGGATTATTGATTTCTTCAGCACTGGCTGCGAATTGGTCAAATATGATCGAGGAAGTGGCACCAGGCATCGTATCCATTTACATCTCATCAAACCGAGCGTTCGACACTGAAAGAGCAAATTCCGGGGTTGCGACTGGTTTTATTGTTGACAAAGACAGGGGTATTTTACTCACAAACCGTCATGTCGTAGAACCGGGTCCGGTAAGTTCTTACGCTGTTTTGCTGAACAACGAAGAAATTCAATTGAAGCCCATTTACCGTGATCCCGTTCATGATTTTGGATTTTATCAATATGATCCAGAAGACATTAAGTTTCTTGATGTACCCGAACTTATTTTGTGTTCTGAATGTGCAAAAGTTGGAACGGAAGTACGACTTATTGGCAATGACTCTGGGGAGAAAATCTCTATTCTTCCAGCAACAATAGCCAGGCTAGATAGAGGTGCGCCCAATTATGGTACAGGTAAGTTTAACGATTTTAATACTTTTTATCTCCAAGCTGCCGCAGGCTCATCAGGTGGTTCGTCTGGTTCGCCTGTTCTTGACGGAAATGGACATGTCGTCGCATTAAATGCCGGCGGAAAATCAAGAGCTGCCTCCAGTTTCTTCTTGCCTCTCAACCGAATAGAGCGTGCGCTTCGCCTTATCCAAAATGGAGAGATGATTGAGAGGGGGACCTTACAGGGCACCTTCGTATCAGAACCTTATGACAAAGCTGCTCGGTTGGGTCTTAGTGAAGATCGTATAGCTAGATTTCGCAATGCCTTTCCCGATGCAAGTGGTGTTTTGGTATTAAATCGATATAATCCTGGTGGGCCACTTGATGGTGTCATGAAGCCCGGAGACATCTTACTGGAAATCGATAATAAACCTCTCGTACACTTTTTGGCACTCGAGTCCATCCTTGATTCCAATGTCAATCAGAAACTTAAGCTCTTGATTGACCGTGGGGGAGAAGCTTTAGAAGTAGAAGTCATTGTCGATGACCTGCATCGAATTACACCAGACCGTTTTATTGAAGGATGTGGTGGGACAATGAATACATTGTCTTACCAGATGGCACGTCATTACTCACTACCAGTTTATGGGGTCTATGTTGCTTCTGCTGGATACTGCCTAGAAAATGCTGGATTATCAAGAAACGATGTGATTGTGGGTGTCAATGACCAAATAACACCTGATATTTCTTCCTTTTTTGACGCAATCCAAATGGTGCCGAACAATACGGACATTCAAGTGGCCTACTTTTCCTTAAATGATCCTGCTCGTATTCAATACACCATTGTTCGCTGGAATAGACAATGGTTCCCACTGTCCAAGTGGATAAGAGACGATCAAATTGGCTTATGGAGCAGAACAGTCGCCAATGAAATCGAATCTAATCGTACGATAAATCCACAAGAGACCATTGTAGCAAAACCAACTGATAAAGTTGCTCGAAAGCTCGCAGGTTCAATTGTGGTCGTCGATTTTGATATTCCCTACAGCAATTCTGGCATCTATGGAGATGCCTTCCGCGGTGGGGGGGTGGTTCTTGATGCAGAACAGGGTATCGTCGCAGTTGACAAAGACACTGTTCCCATTTCTACTGGGGATATTGAAATTACATTTGAAGGCGATGTAACCGTTCCTGCCGAGTTTCTATGGACGCATCCGGCACACAACTTATCACTTGTTAAGTACAATCCATCTCACATTGGACAAACCCAAATAAAATCTGCCACTCTTAATCAAGATATGCCTGAACCAGGTGACAAAATATGGATGGTTGGGCGTAAATATCAGCATGAACTTGTTTGGAAAAAAACAAAGGTCAATCGCATTGACCCTGTCAATATGCCCATCCCTCGTGTGCCTTTTTTTCGTGATGAAAATATAGATGGAATTGAGGTTGAAGGTTCAGCAAGTTCTGTCGGGGGAGTATTGGCGAATAAAAAAGGTGAAGTTCAAGCACTTTGGGCCTCATTTGTGAATCTTGCCTCCAAAGATCAGAACCGAGAGCTTTTTGGGATTTCAAGTTATTATCTCCAGCAAGCCCTTGATCACTATCAACAAGATGATGTTCGGGTATTCGGTGCGGTTCTCAATTATCTACCATTGGCAGATGCAAGACGGTACGGGTTGTCAGACAAGGATTCTGCTGGTTTATCGGATGTAGATTCGAAAAGAAGAGTTCTATTTGTAGAACGGATTTCGGTGAATGAACCGGCAAATGACAGTCTTCGAGTCAATGACATCATTGTTAAGGTCAATGGCCAATATGTGACCAATCTTTTGTCGATTGATGAAGCTGTCCAACTTGGAGAAATAGAGTTGGAAGTATTGCGTTCAGGTACTCTCCAAGCCGTTCGATTTACACCTAATATTCGATCTGGAAAAGGTGTAGATCGGCTGCTTTCGCTGGGAGGTGCAATGATACAGGATTCTCCAGTTGTGATTGCAGATCAAAGAGGTGTTGAACCAAAAGGTGCGTATGTATCGTGGTGTGCTTATGGGGCACCATGCTCAAGAGACAAACTCAGACCAACAAACCGAATTGTGGCTG
>JAYYJC010000079.1:0-5603 GCA_036146655.1 Myxococcota bacterium
AACTCCAGAGCACACGGTCTGGCCAAATCCACTCAAATGGTAAGACTCTCGCCCAAGGACGTTCAATGACCGGAAAATAAAATCCTAAAAACTCGATAAAAGTGTTGGGTTTCACACTTTCGTAATCTTGAGCTGTGGCACCATGGTGGATCACCCCGACAAGAACAATGCCGATTAAACCAATTCCCAAAGCAGTGGAAAGCGCTTTTGCTCCTTGTTTTTGGATAATGAGCATCATTACAAACAATGGTAAAACGGGTGTCAGATATGGATTCTCCAAACCCTGTAATGCCATGGCTAGGCCCAGCGCAGCGATCCACAACCAACTTTGTACATGTTTCAATCGGAGTGCGATTCCCATGCCGATGATCATCGGCAAAGCCGCAATGCCCACCACACCGGTTTCACCCAATGTGTAAATGGGATACCGAGGGACCAGCACCGCAAGCGCCGCACAAGCAGAGGCCAACCACGACCAACCGGCCTGCCGACTCATCCAAAACAAGGCACCAAACATGCTCCAAAGCAAAGCAATTCCAGTCCAAGTGGTGGCCATAGCCTCCCCCATAATCGACGCCAATATAGACCATAAGCTTGCCGTCATCGGAGATAAAATGGCGCCGTGTCCACCAAATGGAAAATTAAACCAATCTGAAAATCCACCCCATGCTGCACCCATCCAGTTTTCTCTATACCAAGCCATTGTCCAGAGCGTGGTAACCACATCCGGTCCTGCGCCAGCGACCGTCCCATTTTGGAGAGCGGCTCGAAATGGAATGAGTGAGAAGATTAACGGCACAAAAAGACAGAGCCACCAACGGATGGGACGGGCGTGTTCAGGTGCCTTTTCCAATTTAGCCCTCACACACCCAAGTGTCTTCGTAGCACACCTTCTGAAGCTCTAGTTTGTCTTCCCAATGCTCTTCACAACTCGCCTCACTCATTTGCTGAAGGCAATCTTGAGCAGCAAGGTTGTCATACTGACACCCCTCTCCGGCACTAATGGACATAAACTCGCTCATGGCTTCTCCCACATCAGACTCGCAGTCCTCCATAAGCTCATAGAGAGATTCAAACTGTCCTCGTGAACATTTTTTGAGTGCACGGCAGTAGGCCGACGCATACATGATGGGATAAGAATCTCGATCCGTATTTGTGGCACAGCCCATCATCCAAATTAAAATTCCCAGCATCCATTCACCTCGTTCCCAATCACTATAACCTCATCTAGGACTTCTGAAACGATGGGCTGTCCAAAATCAAGGTCACTGGGCCATCATTGCACAGCGTGACATCCATATGCGCTCCAAAGACTCCACTCTCAACACGCAATCCGAGCCGACGAGCCGCTGTGATAAAGTCTTCAACAAGTGGCTCGGCAAGCTCTGGCTTGGCAGCACTCATAAAATTGGGCCGCCTTCCTTTTCGACAATCCCCATAGAGCGTAAATTGAGAAACCACAAGCAATGCACCACCAACATCTGACACTGACAGGTTCATTTTTCCTGATTGATCAGAGAATATACGCAACTGAGACACCTTATTGACCATCCATTGTACAGAATGATGTGAATCATCAGGGGAAACCCCAAGTAAAATGAGTAGGCCGGAATCAATGGCGCCTACTGTTTTTCCCTCAACCACCACTGAAGCTGATTGTACACGCTGAACGACCGCTCTCATTGCGCCTCCCATTCCAATTCGTCAAGTTTTGGGCCACACAAACCAAGCGCAAAACCCATTAAAGTGCCTCCTAAATGTGCTGCATTGTCGATCATGGGGATCCACCAACCCAAGCCCAGATTTAGAATTCCAAACAGTGTCAGCCATTTGACATCTCGACGCACTTCACTTGGAACATACCGATAATCACGCAACCCCAGTGCAGATAGTGCAAAGAGGCAGCCGAAGACGCCTCCACTGGAACCAACACTCAATTCAGTACCCATAGAACAACTCAGAATGGCGCCCATAATGGCTGCTCCCCAAAATATACCGATGGTAAAGACAGACCCAAAGATTTGCTCGCAAAGTCCGCCCAAAACCCAAAGTGCCCATGCATTTAAAAATAGGTGAAGCGCATTGGCATGGAGCAGAGCTGCTGTCGCCAGGCGCCAAAACTCCCCTTGGTATACCAGTTCTCTATCCATTCCACCCAGTTGTGCCAAGGTCGTTTTGGATCCACCCAAAATGGCTGAACCGAAACCTGTGGCCGCCATTTCTTGCGCAAAGGCAATGAGAAACATCACCCCAAAGGCCAACAACAATAGGCGTGTTACTGGAGATTGCACGATGGACTGCTCCACAGTTGAACTTGTTCCAATGGTCCGTTTGACCACATTAACGGCATCTTTCCAACCGTTTCAGCATAGTATCCCGTGGAAGTCTTTGCATGTAATAATCGGATGGAGCCGCTGTCACCATCCCAATGCTGTATGGGTGTCCAAAATTCTGAGACTGCTGCAGGTGCCGCTTGAAGCGCCACAGCGATGTGCTGATCACAAAGTGCTTCTCCTCGCCAAAATGTCCATCCTGCTTGCCGCATGGCATATCGAAAAGTCCATTCACCGCTAAAATAACCACTTGGATAGGTAGAACTAACCGTCTCAGCAAGTTCGGCAGCAGCTCTGACATACCGACGCTCCCCCGAACCAATCATCCATGACAGTCCAACTGAGCACAGTCCCACCAACCCCATTACCAACGGTGAAAAGGACCGAATACTGTGTCGGAATATCAGAACAGTCAGCGGAAGCATGGCTGGTAAACAATACCGAGGAGCCGCAAAATTATGACCTCCAATGACACCAATCAGCACGACCAAAGCCCATGTCGCAAGCCAAGATTCAGAATGCTTGTGGGCAAATGCAGCCACCAAAGAGAGGAATGCGGCCCCCCCAATGATCGCCAGTGGCAAAAGGGCCCATGGCAATGCTGCCCACCACCACAATGCAGCACCGAAAATGACTCCCACTAAGCTCCATTGTGGCCGCTGCACAGCCAAAAGGAGAATCAGCGGAGCGCCGATGCTTAGTCGAATCAACACACCTGCAGCCCGTGCCACGAGGGGGCCACGGCTTATCTCATTGGCTCGAACAAGCACTTCTAACAAGTGAAATCGACCATAAATCGTCCAGAGCCAAAACTCCCCCATTAGCCAGACCGAAAGACCTGCCGCAAAGCAGAGCATCATCCTTCGTCGGGTTTCGGAGTGAAGCAAGGGCACTAAAAATAGCAATGCGCCTGGATATTTCACCATGGTCGCTGCGCCAATAAAGACCCCTGCTGCAACCGTAAAATGGTCTGACTTGCGTTGTTCACCAAGCCACCAAGATGCCATCGCAGCTGCACCCAATGCACTCACGCTTAGATCAGGCATCAAGCCTCTCGCAATTGTAAGGCTAACAATTGGAGTGGCGCAGAAAAAAAACAGTGCTGTGCGATTGTGCCGTGGCAAGAGAACAGCAGCGGCGCACCCGAGGAGGACCTGAAAAGGAAACGCTGCTAAAAACTTACTGGCCCCAAGACCCAACTCAAACCAACTGGTCAGAAGCCAGATCCACCATAAAAATAACGGTGGATGTGCAAAAACAAAAGCATCTTCAGTATCATACGGAGGCCAAGGAAGAATCCAATCGTAAGGGCGCTTGGGCTGAAGCTGCTCCGCAATGTACAGATAGGTTTCTTCGTCCAGTACGGGAAACGGAACTGACTGAATAAAACCAATCAGCACCAAGGAGGCAACGGCCAAAGCCAACCGCTGCCACATGAGTTAAACCGAAATCGCAAACTCACGGAGAGTTTGATTCAAAGAGGTTTTTCGGTCAGTGCTTTCTTTGCGCTGGCCAATGATGAGAGCACACGACACCCCGTATTCACCAGCTGCAAATGACTTGGGCCGTGTACCCGGAATTACAACAGAACGGGGTGGTACATGACCACGATAGATGACTTCTTCCGGACCGGTGACATCAATAATTTGTGTAGAAGAAGTGAGTACCACATTGGCACCCAAGACTGCTTCGGAACCCACATGGACCCCTTCGACCACAATGCAGCGAGAACCAATAAAGGCGCCGTCTTCAATGATCACAGGCGTGGCAGATGGGGGTTCAAGCACTCCGCCAATACCAACGCCACCGGACAAATGTACATGGGCACCAATTTGCGCACATGAGCCCACTGTGGCCCAAGTATCCACCATACTGCCTGCCCCCACATACGCCCCAATGTTGACATAGCCAGGCATTACAACGCACCCCCGCTCAAGGAATGCACCGTAGCGAATATGCCCGGGCGGAACCAAACGGACCCCCTGCGATTCAAGGTTGGATTTCAGAGGGATTTTATCGTAGAAAGTATACGGCCCCATCTGATGGGTTTTCATCCCTGCCACCCGAAAGTAAAGCAAAATTGCTTTTTTGATCCAGTCATTTACAACCCATTGTCCGTCTCGGTGTTCGGCCACTCGGATTTGTCCTGAGTCAAGCAACGCAAGCGTTTCGTGAACGGCATCGGCATCAAGTTCACCATCAAAACTGGCATTGATTCGGGCTTCAAGTGTCATTGCTATCTCCTTCTAAAGCCAATTTCCACAGCGCAATGGCCGCTTGGCACTCTTCTTTATCGGGTACCATGGCAAGCCGCACATAATTTTGGGGGGTCCCCATCACTGAGTACATGGCACCAGGACTGACCACAATCCCAAGTTCCAGCAAACTCATGGCCCACGCTTCAGCGGACCATCCGTTGGGAACCTTGACCCACAAATACAGCGTGGCTTCCCGACCGATCACTTCCAATCCCATGGAGTCAAAAAACTCAAGAAAAAGCGCTTTCTTCTCTTGAAAGATTCGACGCCGTTCGGCCACATGGGAGTCATCTGCCCATGCCACAGTCGCAGCCGCATTAATGAAAGTTTGAGGCACCAAGCCCGGATTGGCTCGAAATGATTTCAATTTTGCAATGACAGACGGATCACCAGCCACAAAACCAGATCGGTAACCAGTCAGACCTGAGCGTTTTGATAGGGAGTGTATGGCCAATACTGAGTCTAGGCCACATTCCAATATGGAATGCGGCGGGACATCGCTGTAAATGTCTGCATAGGTTTCATCAGACACGCAGAGAATATCATATTGTCGACACAGGTCGGCGGTTTGCTGCAGGGCCTCAAGAGACATGACAGCGCCTGAGGGGTTGTGCGGTGAGTTCAACCAGAGCAACCGAGTGCGTCGGAGTACTGATTCTGGCAAAGTCCACGGGCGAAAGATGTAATCCCCTTCAAGCCCAACAGCGTACGGCTCGGCACCAGCGAAGATGGCGCCTCGGTAATAGGCCGGATAGCCTGGGTCAGCAAAAACCACCAACCTATCATCGGCCTTTGGGTCAATGACCAACAGCGGCATGTGGAAAACGCCCTCTTTCGCCCCTGAGAGAGGCAATATGTGACTTTCGGGGTCCAGGTCAAGACGGTAGCGACGCTTCAAGTAACCCGAAATGCTGTCTCGAACAGCGGTAGTACCACTGACGCTTGGATAACCACAACGGGGTAAAACCGCATTACACAGCGCTTCTCTGATAAATTCAGGAGCAGGTTCATG
>JAYYJC010000080.1:0-4535 GCA_036146655.1 Myxococcota bacterium
GTCATGCTTCTCATATTACTGAAGCCATGAAAATCGCTGCTGTAAAAGCCTTAGCAGCATTGGCCAAAGAAGATGTACCAGATGAGGTATTAAACGCATACAACACTGATCGTCTCCAATTTGGAACCGATTATTTGATTCCCAAGCCTTTTGACCCCAGAGTTTTATTATGGTTGGCCCCTGCTGTTGCTAAAGCAGCCGAAGAATCAGGTGTGGCTCGGAGCCCCATAACAGACTTTGATTCTTACAAGCAGCGGCTTGAGCGTCTCTTAGAAAAAACCAAAGAAGTCATTCGTCCACTAATGAACCGTGCCAGACTACGCCCAAGAAGAATTGTTTTCCCTGAAGGTGAACATGAAAAGATTCTTCGGGCCGCACATCAAATGGTAGATGAGGGTATCTGCATACCCATTCTTCTTGGTCGACGAAACATCATCGAGAAAACTGCGGAACGGTTAAATCTTTCCTTAAATGGCATGAAGATTCAAGAAATTGAAGCTGGAGAGGACTTTGAAAGAATGGCCCACGATTTGTGGACTGCTCGCCAGCGGAAAGGAATGACACTTTTTGCATGTCGCAACTACCTTCTCAACCCCAATGTTTACGGCTGTATGATGGTCAAACATGGCTTTGCGGATGGTCTTCTTGGTGGGGTTTCAGTGCCATATGCAGATACATTGCGACCTGCTTTAAAAGTACTTGGCAGAGATCAGACATGCCGTGTCATCTCTGGCGTTTATGTACTTCTTGTCGATGGGCGACGGTTTTATTTGGGCGACTGTACGGTTAATATTAATCCAGATGCTGAAACATTGGCATCTATTGCACGAAACACTGCCAGAGTAGCCTCAACATTTGGTGAAGAGCCAAGAATAGCAATGCTGTCATATTCGGATTTCGGTGAAAATATTAACGAAACCAGTGTTCGAAAAGTTGCAGATGCCGTCAAGATTATTCAAGACCAATGGCCAGAACTGACCGTCGATGGTGAAATGCAGGCCGATACAGCGGTCAATCCACGAATCGCTGAACAACTCTTTCCCTTTTCTAATATTGCGGGTAAAGCCAATACATTGGTCTTCCCCAATTTGGCTTCTGGAAATATTGCATACAAATTGCTTCAAGAGCTTGGACGGGCGACTGCCATCGGGCCGATTATCGTTGGTCTTTCACATCCTGTCAATGCCCTTGCACTCGGATGCACAGTTTCCGAAATATTAAACATGGCAGCCATCACTGTAAACCAAATTCTTGACTTAGAAGAAGTGAAGGAAACCCAATGAAGTTGTTCATGCAAATGCCTGAGCCAGATGGAGCTGTTCCATTTGCATGGTTTCATCCGACGCCTGAGCATGTTCTGGTATTGGCGGGACTTGCAGGAGGTAATAAGGGTTCTGAGGGATTAGAAGGTGGTCTTTTAAGGCCAAATGAGCAAGGGAGTCTAGAAAATGAACTCATTGAACAGGGTTTTACATGTGTTGATTTTTCGGGTGGCATTCAGATTTTAAGACGGTTGATTTCTCATTCATTACCAGTTCCACAAGAATGGCTGTACATGCAGCAGCACTTGCCCAGTGACATTCTTTTGAGTGAACATCAATCAATCTACGGTGACGCAGAGCTTAGTGTTGCCAATAGAGTTGCGCCACTTATGGACCCCAATCTTGGCTTCTTCATTCAAATACCTGAGACCACACTTGAAGACGGCATGAAAGGTATCCGTGTGGCATTTTTGAATGAACAATCCATACAAAGAGAGATAATAGACGCTGCAGTTGATGCGTGTGCAGATGTATTTTGGAATGAAGTCAACCGTGAAATGTGGACATTGTCTTGGCAAGCCGCTGAGTTGGTTGCCCAAGCTCGAGGCCACGAGACCATTTCAGAAACCATTCGTCACAATCGCTGGATGCATGAGGCGAAAGGACGAGAAATCCCATTGATTCGTACTTGGGTTGACCGTCAACTGGCTCAGCTCACAGCCATCACAAAGCTGATGGCAGAGCATCGGCGACAGAGTGAATCACAATAAAAAGCAGCTACTCAGTTGACCCAGTGGTACATAAGGCAGCGAGTTTTTCGACAGTGGAACTTCCAATGCCTTGAACATTGGTAAGCGCCGTGCAACTGCTAAACGGGCCATTGGCTTCACGGAATGCAACAATCGCAGCGGCTTTTGAAGGGCCAATTCCTGGAAATGCATCCAGTTCTGTTGCACTGGCAGTGTTTATATTGATGGCGTTGGCATTTGTTGAGTCGCTTGTTGTCGTTGGCGTGGAGCCTTCTGCAGGGGGAGGAGACTCAGAAGATGAATTGGTTTGTGCGCCATCACCGATTGTACACATTGATGCAATATTGCTTAAAGTGGCAGCACCGATGCCCTTGACATCTGTTAGGGCTGAGCAACTTGCAAATGGACCATTTGCTTCTCGATGTGCAACGATGGCAGCGGCTTTACTCGGTCCAATACCCGGTAGGGCATCCAACTCGTTGACAGAAGCAGTGTTAATGTTGACCGCAGCAAAAGCACTTGAAAAGAACACAAGAAATAAAGCCATTGCTCGCATGCAATGATAGAACATGGTGACTCCTAATGGTTGGGGGGCTATAAATCGATGCTTTGTTGACCTGAATCCCTCTTTTTAAGGCGTTCAAGCCGTTCCGAAGCCCGAGAAAGTGTCTCGGTATCAGGTGGGTGATAGACAAGGCCAATGCGTCCACCTTCTTGAACATCATCTGGCAGCAAGTCTCTGGAAATGTTTATTTCAGAGTCGTTGAGTAATACAACTGCAAAGTCACCTTCAATGCGGTCGATTATATAGGTATTCGAGTTCATTTTTACTCCGTAATCACTGTGTGTTGCTCAATGACAATTGACAATTTATCACCGATACCATGAACATTCTTTAGCTGTTGGTGGGATTGGAATGGGCCATGACTGTCTCGATACGCAATAATGGCAGAGGCTTTTGAGGGCCCTATGCCTGGGATGCTTTCGAGCTGACTTTGGTTTGCAGTATTGATGTTAAATTTGCCATCAGACGGACCGTCTGAAACCTGACGTTCTAGTTGAGGTGGTTCGGCGGCAGACATTTTGATCGAAACATCATCAATGTTGGTTTCAGGCTCAGGCTTCGGTTTAGCGTGCCCTGATGACTTGAGTACTCGAACCTGTTTGCCATCTGACTGTAGGTGAATGGTCCCCATGACATCCGTTCTGTAGATTGTGGCACCGGCACGCTCAAGCCGTTCGAGTGTTTCATCTCCTGGGTGATTGTATCGATTGTTTTGGCCCGCTGAAATCAAAGCGATTTCGGGTTTAACGGCATTAAGGAAATGTGCGCTCGAGGAATGATTTGAACCATGATGAGCGACTTTTAAGACCTGACAGGGCTCAAGCCCTTTTTGGACCAAGATATCCTCAGTGGGCTCTTCAGCATCACCGGTGAACAAGAAACAATTGTCACCATGAGTTAAGCGAAGGACCACAGAATTTGAGTTGAGATCAGACCTTGTATTGCGAAGCGGACGATCTTGTGGGTGGATGACATTGATTTTAATGCCATCATCGAGATTGAACTCTCTGCCGTTGACTGCGGTTAGATAGGGGATGTCTTCTGTTTCGATAAGCCCCATTACTTTCTCATAGGTTTTAGTGGTGTGCGGTTGACCGTTGTCCATATAATTGAAAACATTGATGGCGGAGATGACTTCGTCAAGGCCGCCAATGTGGTCGGCATGTGGATGAGTGCCAACCAATAGATTGATGGTGTCTATGTTGCGTTGTCGCAGCATTGGGACAACATCTTTTTTGCCAGTGCCACCGTCGATGAGGACGACTTTACCAGCAGGGGTGCGAATTAAGATTGAGTCTCCTTGTCCAACATCCAATACTTCAACATCCAAAAGTCCAGCATAGGCAGAAGCCAATAACAATAGGTAGCTTAGCATCGAAAAACTCAAACTTTATGGGGTAGTAAACCAGGCTGACTTAAGAGTATAATTGTAACACCCGAGGTAGGGGCTTCCATTCCGAATTTCTAGTTCATTGTGAAAGCCAACGGCTTCCCCATCAACGCCTAAGGTTTGTGTTGACCACGCACCATCTGAAAGAGTAGCGAGTTTCATATCATTATTTTGACCATCAAAATAAGCGATGTGTATTTGGGTACCAATCACAGTAATGTCTGTATCTGCTCCAACATATGCACCGTCGTCAACCGTTTCAATGGAGAAGCTGCCAGGAGAACCAACCGCATATTTTAAATCCTGATTGGATACATCATGGTAGGCCACATGAATGGTGCCATTTTCAATAGTTAATGTGGACCATTGGCCGACATCACCCTCAGAATCAATGGTCTCGATACTCCAACCCTCACCAGTATTGGTGGCCAGTCGGAGGTCACCAGCGGCAGCGTCATAGAAACTGACATAAAGCGTATTGCCGTCAGCGACTATGTCGGTAAATTGACCAGTATTAGCGTCAATAGAAGCGCCTTCAGAATCAACGGCATCTTCACCTTCATCCACAA
>JAYYJC010000081.1:0-10359 GCA_036146655.1 Myxococcota bacterium
CGGTACGCCATTCACGCACTCTGCGCACAAGACATCAAGCGACTTGGCTTAGATCAAAACAAGGTAAAAGGGTTGTCTTTCGTGGATGCCACCGCACGCAAAACCAAGAACAAAGGACTTCCACATAAAGCGCCCATGTCAGAAATAGACAATGTCCAAATCATTGGCCAAGATGACACAGTTCTCCATGACGGTAGCATTACTTTTATATATGATGATTTGGCTGATGAGTTTTTGGTGTGGTGGGAAGAAGACACAAACTCGCAAATACCAGCAGACATATGGGAGCAACTCGACATGGGAGTCCGACGCCGGTTGGCCAAACATCCAACTTGGAAACACGATACTCAAGTAAGGGCCTTTGCTGCAAAGTCACATGAAAAGACGGCATCTCGGTAATGCACACAGGCTCACGGATTTTATTCGGTGATCGAATTGTAGTCCAAGATGAAGCCGGCACGCTTCAGGTGAAATCTGCTCTAATCGAAATCGAAAGTGGGCGCATAAAAACCATCAACCCATGTCGCCGAGAAGACCTACCGATCAAGTTGGTGTATGAGGATTTGGGTCAGCAGATCGTGACACCGGCATTTGTAAATGCACACACTCATTTGTGTATGATTGCTTTCCGTGGAATTGGTGGCCTTTCCAGTCTCAAAGGAAATGTGGTTGAAGACCTATACTTCAAGCTTGAAGCCAAGATGACTGCTGATGACATTGCCGCCTTTACTCGGATCGGAGCATTAGAAGCACTCATGTCCGGTACCGGATTTGTATGGGATCACTATTACCATGGTTTTGCCATCGCTAAGACCCTGTATGAGATCGGACTGTGTGCAGGTGTCGCACCTACTCTACAAGACCTTGGTGGACCGGGTGCTGCTCGATTGGATGCTGCTTGGGAAAATACCTTTCGAATTGCAGAATCAAATGAACTTAAAGCGCAAGGTATCTTTGCTGTCTTAGGACCACATGCCACCGACACTGTTTCAGATGAACTGTGGCGCCGAGTCCGTGAGGCATCAATGGTGTGGAACCTCCCGGTTCACTGCCACATCGCACAGTCCATCGAAGAAGTTGAACGAAGCTGGGAAACACATCAGTGTGCACCAATGACCCGAATGCAGCGCCTTGGTTTGTGTAGCCTTAATGCGTCTAGACTTTGGGTGCATGGTCTTTGGGTCAGTGACTCTGAATTGGATAAGCTCACTTCCAAAGACACCTTGATCCATTGCCCATCTGCTCAGATGCAGTTTGATTTTCCAGCACCCACATACCCGTGGCGAACCCGAGAACTTCCCGTCATGATTGGCACAGATGCACCGTCATGCAACGATGGCATAAATGTTCAATCAGAACTTCGTATTTTTGCCTCAGGTCAAAGCTATACAATTAGCCACAATGACCCGCACAGAGTGTTTCGAGAAACAGGCACACTGGAGGCGGCAAAGGCCATGCGACAATCTCGGCAGTTGCTCTTTCAAAGTTATGCTGAACTCTCTCGCCCCAAAAAAATTCTTGAAACCGTTTGGAGCAATGGAATGAACTTACATCCCCATGTTAAGGTTGGACTTCTTCAGGAAGGAGCATTGGCAAACCTTTGTGTATGGAACCCAGAACATCCCGTATTTTGGCCTTCAGACAACCTCTTTCACAGCCTCTGCTTTGGCAATATTTCACCTGCGCTCAATCGAATCATGACTTGTGGCGAATGGCGAATTGATGGTGCAGGAGATCTCAGCAGTCGAATAATGCGAGACCCACGGAGCCATGCATGGATGACAGAGGCCAAGGCTCGTCGAAAGGAATTGCTGATGCGAGTTGGTGTCATATAATCCAATGTGGAAATTCCCTTAAACCATGCGAGCGCTGGAGTAGTCCATGAAGAGCCAAACCCTTAAGTTCATTGTCATTGCTAGTCTTTTGATGGTGCTCAGTCTGTTGGGTGGAATATTTTACTCGCAGAATAAGGCTGCCGAGGAGTTTCAACGGCTAAGCCTAAAGCCTGACCTTATTCAAGAAATCATGGATGCCCACAAGAGATTGTCATTGCTGGAGGCATTTCAACCACTCGAGGGCAATCGAGATGGGAGTTTTTTATTGAATAAGCACATTCCACTCGATGGCCTTGGTCCAGAACCTGATGAGGTTGTGTGGTGGAGCTACATTGATGAGGACGAAAAGAACAGCCTGAAGACACGCTGGAAGACTGAGCCAAGCATTGTATATGATGCGTTTGGACAACTCAGATGGGACTGCAGCATATTGGCAGACCTCCTGAATTACGACAAATGGGACCCCTCATCATCAGGCCCATATGCGAATGTACTGAGCCTTCCCCCAAGTGTCGATCTGGCGGTGATCCCCATGCCCAATCTCATAGGACTTCAGTATCTGGCTAAAGCTCGTCTCGCCAAAGGCCTTCATGACAAAGACATTCTGCCAGCCCTTAAAGAAGTTCGTCACTTGGCTCGCCTAACTCTTGGTCATGACAGTTTGGTGGATTCGATGATTGCACTCGCCCTTTTGAAAATTGAATTGAGTGCATTTGAACAAGCCATTCTTGAGGGGTTAATTACTGAGACAGATTGGACACCTGTCAAAGATGAGGACATTAAGCTCGCCAGAGCTACCATTTGGGCCAGTATCGAACTCTATACCTTGAGTCAAGAACATACCGCTCCCACACTTAGTACACAAGAAGCCGCAATTGAACGGTGCGCCGTTCTGAGTGAGGCTGGCTTTCGTTTAAGTACTTTGAAAGATCTCGCCATCCCACCTCGTTGGCCATTTGAATATGATATTTTCAAATCACTCGACCAGTTTGAAACTGACTGGAAAAACTCAGGTTGTGCCCTAAAGCACATTGAAATGTATTGGGGAAAGCACTTAAACTTCAAAGAGAGTACAGTGTCTCAACCTTTTATGCTGAGACTCCCATATCTTCGAATGGTCGGCTTCTCAATACTTGCTTCACTTGGCCCTGGCGGATACTATGATGAGATGAATTTGATGTCCGATTGAAGAACATCATTCGCCCTTATGGGTCGAAACCACGGCCACAAACCAATGCAAAAAAGATGGACCAAATTACCATTGATCAACTCAGAGCTTTTGTGACCGTCGTCGATACCGGTTCTTTCACTGCGGCTTCTAAGAGACTTCACCGTGTTCAATCGGCGGTCAGTTATGCCATCTCTTCCCTAGAGAACGAGTTGAGTCTGCAACTGTTTGACCGCAGCACTCGTACACCAACCCTGACTCCCAATGGTGAGTCACTTCTGGTTGAGGCAAGAGAAATCCTTCGAAGAACAGAAGTGCTGAAATTGCACGCAAAAGACATTTCAAAAGGAATTGAAGCCACACTCAGCGTCGTAGTGGACTCATTGTTTCCAATACCTGCATTGGTCGAAATCTGTAAAGCCTATGCCGCTCGCTTTCCGAGAATCCCCCTTTCTCTTCACATGGAGAGTCTGGGAGCGGCAATTGAATTGCTCGAAAAAAATGTCTGTGATTTTGGAATTGTGGGTCCATATGCTTCATCAGCGCAGGCGCTATCTCAGGAATCTCTGGGATCGAGTCCATTAAAGACCGTTGTTTCACCAAATCATCCGCTTGCCTCATGGAAAGGAACCATCCCAAACTCAGAGTTGGAACAGCACAATCAGATTGTCGTCACAGACCGCTCAGCTTTGACATCAGGTACAAGCTTCGGTGTGTTGTCAAACCAAATATGGAAGGTCTCGGACCTCCACTCAAAATACGCTCTGATCAAGGGCGACCTCGGTTGGGGGAACCTACCGCTGTATTTGATTGAAGCCGATCTCAAACGAGGTACTCTTGTTGAAATCATTCCAGATGTATGGAAACATACCCCTTGGAGTGTGACCATGTTTGCAGCCCACCGTAAAGACAAAGCCATTGGTCCAGCTGCAGAGTGGTTCATCAAAGAGGCCGGAAACAAACTGCAGTGATCCAGCTAAATCTCTGCTACTTTGGAGGCGGACCCATGCCTGGAGTCATTCGACGCAGGCTCTGAACCGCCACTTCGTGTTCCGCTTTCCATAAAGCGAGTTCTTCAGGCGTGTATGTCACTTCTGGCAATTTCCATGCGCCCAGACCAGGGCCTCTTGCAGTGGGCTCCCCGCAAAACTGTGTCAAGGCATTGACGATCCCATCAGGCATACGCTCTCGACCAGATCGATAGCCCACAACAATCCAACCAAATCCTGCATCTTGTAATACAGCAAGATCTTTGCGATAGTCGCCATTGAGCGCACCGCCTCTATTTTCATATAACGGTTTTAAGTCCTGAAAAAATTGCGTCGCCTGTACAAAGAACTGACCATCTCTCGCAAAATATTCCACCCGCTCCACCGGTACAGCTTGCATCTTTTTTCCGTGCGCCATTTGAGTTGAAAGACCATTAAAGCGATTCTCCATGTCTGATCGTGCGGCAAGACCAAGGTCAAGGACGGCTTTGTCATCAATCCCACGCAGCACAGACAATGCCTCGGCATTTCTAGGCGTAAATGTTTGCCAAGGGTAAATAAGCATTTGCCCCCATTGAATTTCAACCACAGCCAAGACAGCTAGAAAAGCGTACCGCCAGTCCCTTATGGCAAGTGCTGCCATTCCTGAAATAGAGACTGCCGTCATAGCCATAAACCGCACCGGAAAGTTTAGGGGTTCGGCGATGTATCCAAGTGCTCGATTGAGCCATAGCATGGGCATGCGCAATCGCGCACCATTGACACGAACAAGTTCACCATTCGCAGTATAATATGTCCCGCAGGCCAGCAAAACGCCTATCAGAGCAACCACCAACCAAGGCAGGGCTTCTTTGGGTCTTCGTATAATCCCCACAATGGCCATTCCCAGTGCCAGCCAACCCAAATACCTCCCACCACCATACGCAGACTCTTCACGAGAACTCGCCTCCCGTTCTGGTGAAAGCAAATGGGTAAGTTCCAAACGAGCAGAAGGTGGATCAGTCACTGGCTGACCATGATTTTGAGTGATGTAATTGACAATTCCAACTTTGGGTACTGTTCCTGTTTTGTAGGATGCTGCAAAACTTTGTGTGACCGGTATGACAATTGAAATGGCAAGACCTGCAGCGACCGCATAACGCAAGAGCAACTTTGGGGTTTCTCGTCCGGCCCACAAGGTTGCCAATGCCCAAAATGCTGTGGCCATCGCCAAAAAGAAACCGAGATAGAAGCACGACAACATGGCTCCCACCAAACAAAAGCTTACCGCAAAAAACCAGCGCCATTGCATAGACTTTCGAGCATTTATCAGGGCACCAAGACCCAAAGGCAACCACCACAAGTGGTGCAGTTCACCAACGCCCACATGCACAAAAAATGCCATCACTGCTGAACCTTCAAGAAGAACACCCGAGACAATTCCTCCCAATCGAGAGCCACTCAAGACCCGCCCAAACCAAGCACCAGCAATACCGGTCAAAGTCATATTAATGATGACCAGTATGTTCGACAAAAGCAGAATATTGGCCCACGGCAGAAGAAATGCCACAGCACCATTCAAGGGCTCAATGGGATAAAGGTCCATACCGATCGGAAAATTGACCAAATCAGTTTGATACGGAAAATCACCATATTCCCAGAGTGAGGCCCGCATCCACCAGAGTGTCCACAAATGCTTCATTCCATCGGCATGAAGACTGCCGAGAGCCGCTTCACTGGGTTTCAGAACCATTGGAAAGGTCAGAAGAAGCGCCAAGGCCAAAAAGCCAATGGCTTCCATCAGAACCACCCGATGGCGCTTAATCATGGACACCGTCGTTTGAAAAGATGCCAATCTAGGTGGACTCCCAGACAGCTACCAGAAGCATTAACTGTGAGCCTTCTACAGAGGAAACAAATACCCAATCGGCCTGAAGCCGAGCAGCACACAGTCCGCCCAGTTCCATTGCAGCACCGTAATCACAAATGAACTCTTGCCAATTATATGGTGCGCCATCAAACAAGGGCTCACCACATTGCCAAGCCCATTTACCAGCTGCGGAAAAAGTCGCAAGTACTTGACATCGCCGACGCCAAATCTCGCTTGGCTTATCAACCGTTCCAAATATGAGCTTCAACTCAGTTCCGTCAATTTCCCATTCATCCCACTCATGAGAAACGGTGTGCGTTCTAGCCCAAATGGGTTCCATCTGAGCTTCAAACGAGCCGATTTGCTTTCGATATTGAGGGTGCTCAAGTGGATGCCCAGTTTCTGGCACGGGCAACAAATCCAACTTGGCCATCGCAATGTCTTCATCAAAAAAAGGAACAATGCTGTGTTGATTGTCGTGATTGCGAATAAAACCCAAAACCCCCTGAGACCAAGACGGTCCAATGGACATGTTCTGATGCAATTTGAGCAATGCTTTTTCAAGGCTGACTCTGGTCTCTGATGTGAGTTCAGGCGGCGCCCCTCCACCATACTGTAAATGAATGGTCTCTACAGACGAAATCTTGATTCGAGACTGGGTATGCTGAAAATGGACCAGCAGTCTTCGAACACCATAGGGACCACACCATCCGTGAAGCGCTTTGTCAATGCCCGCTGCCCGTATATATCGACCAATGCTTTGTGACAAATCAATGCCGTGCGTCTTTGATTGTCGATCAAACCAGCCCATAACTTGCAGCTCCTTTGCCGTTCAAATCATTTCAAGAAGGGTTCGAGTTTCACTTTGAATCTGCGTCACATCCGCATAAGTGATTTTTTCTTTTTCAGCGATGGCTTTCAGCACCTTTAGAGAAGACTCGAGTTGCTCCAGTACCGGTGTCGGTGCCTTGTTGTCCGCTCCTTTCTGGACATAGGACAAGAAATAATCAGCGGTGGGTCCGTGCCGCAAAAGCTTGTCAGCTGTATCAATTCTGTTCTCTTTAATGATGGCTTCGGAAACGAGTGAAACCCCAGAAGTCCATGCACCCGCTTGGAGCATCGGACCAGTGCGATCTTTTTTACCAAATCCCTCACCTGGAACTGACATAGAAGCAATCTGCTCAAGAGCAAACAACAGGTCGTCTCTCGTCAGCGCATCATTGTTGACCTGATCTCCATAACCATCAACGGTGTCGCATAAACCGGCACCAGCACCCATTTGCCGAAGCCCTTTGGCCACCGACTTCAAGTTGGCCACCAGTCTGGCCTTCGGTAATTCTTTAACCAGTAAAATGGTATCAGAAAGCAATATTCCCACTCTCAGTGCGGTTTGATCTGCATCCAGTCCTTCAAGGGAGTAGTCGCGTTCAGGAATAAGACCAGAAAGCGCTGTTACGAGACCGGCTTTTTCCACAGCAACCCGTGTTTCTTCTGGTGAGGGTGCAAGTACTTCATATTCTTGTTTTGAAAGGTCAATGGCTTTTGCTTCAATTTCTTTTGCCATCTGCTCGGCATCGACTTTTGAACTTTTTGAAAATTCCTCTTTGGGCTCTGGTACTGGCTCCGGTTCGTTACTGCAGGCCATTAAAACAAGCCAAGTTCCTAAGTTCATATCATCCTCCTCAAAAGGTCAAGATCGTAAAGTAATGAGATTAGACTATCACACTTCACCATCTTCTTCACTCAATTCCGTCGCTGAGGATGCAGGCAATCGGTTGGCTATCAAAGCACTCGCATTCACAGCATCTTGAAGCGAACTAAAGGCCTCCTTTTGATGACCATCTGCAGCTGCTGACCACACACGGTTGAGCATTCGCTCACAGTATGCAAAATTGATCATAATCTCTGCCGCTTCAGTCATCCCCAAACGGCCGCTAATGAGTTGCTTGGATTCGATGATTGCATACATCCTCTGAGATTTGATACTATCTACCATTGTTCGTAATGAGTCAAGTGAATGGGTGTGTGTAGAGTTGCTCAACTTGACCAGATCGGCATGTAATTTTTTAAGCTCAATAATTGGATTAATCGACCCTTGATTTGAACCTTTCTGAACATTTGACGCTTGAGCTGACCACTCTGCTCGCCACCAGATTGTCAATCCGATTATTGCGAAACCCACACCCACAGCAAATACAAGGAGTGTATCAGGCCATGTTGCATCATCAAGAGGTGCCTTTGCACCTCCTGTCACTGCAATGGCAACACCAAGTGCGAAGAATGTAAAACCGAGACCTGACTTCATGCTCCACCTCCAGCTTTCAAGAGCTCAAAGATTGTGTATCCAACGCCCATCAACGCTTCTCCAACAATCAAACCTGCAGCCAATGGCACCAACTTATTTTGGTAAAAATCAGCCCCTTTTCGATTTACGAGAAACATCGAAATAAGACAGCCAATGCCGTATCCAAGGGTAATCGAAAAGGGCAAATACATTGCAAGCCCTACCAGAACACCAAGACCGCCCATGGGAGCTGCACCCAGCAAAATGCCGACCACACCCCCCAATGCATATTTGTCTATTGGGATATTGCCATTGAGTACCCCATCAATAATGCCCATCAGAACACCGGCTTGTGGTGCAGGTAGATTTGTTCCCTCACCAAAACCACCCATACCGTCTGGTCCTCGGGCCCACAACAAATAGATGGCACCAATGGCCACAAGCGCACCAATCCAAGTCACAGCAAACTGAATCAATTGTTGCTTAATGGGACGGCCACCAATCAAAAATCCAGTTTTGAGATCCTGCATCATGTCGGCCCCCTGGCCAATGGCTACACAAACGGCAATTCCAACAACCATTGCAGCGGCCACATTGTTGTTCAGTAAAAACATCATCAAAGTGACAGAAATCAGAGCCATACCACTCATTGGAGAAATGTCGGTCATTCCAGTTGCCTGAGCCACAATTAATCCAGCCAGTCCAAGCCAGACTGTGCCGACAACAGACGAAACCACTGCTTGTTCAATGCTGACTCCTTCAGTCATGATGGAAGCAACGAAAAAAATGCATACGGCTGCAATCAATCCACCGATCACCACATTAAGCGAAAGTTCATCTCCTCCGACACTCGAGCCTCCCACTTTTGCCGTTTTGGCTGCATTTGCCAAAGACTGTATGGCAGATTTTATGGCCGGAAAAGAGACCACCACCCCCATCAAAGCGCCGCCAATAAGAGTTCCAATTCCCAGTGGACGAATCATGACCCCGTACAGGTAGCCAAAGACAGGAGTCCCTTCTGAGATGCTTCCTGCCTTAAAATTTGCCAACGCATTGAATTCTGTCACATCTGGAACCCAACCAAATGAAACCCCCAGTGGAGCAATTATCCACCAAGCCAGCACACCACCGACAAAAAATGGAAGCCCTCCTCTGGATGCCAAGAGGCCTGCAGCCACATTCATTAATGATAAATACAGCACAGGTGAAAATTGATCGGGGATAAATCCCAAGCTGATGTTGAGCTCTTCATGCATTAAAATGCCAGGCACATCTAACAGGCCGAGTACCATGACCAATTTCCAAAGTGCTGCCACCGCAACACCAATGAGCAGCAAGCGAAATTTCTCCATGCCGCTGGAACCGGTTTTAAGGATGGTGGCCACTGCAACCCCTGAGGGAAACTGCAGCCGATCCAGTTCAATCATTTGCTTACGAAGTGGAATAATGAGAACCACACCCAAAATGGAACCAGCAATCCCACCAAGAATGAGCGGCCAAACAGAAAAGTCTATTCCCTGACCCCCTTCGGCACGCATCTTGGCATCCAGCATAAAAAGAGCTGGTAGGGTAAAGACAATTCCAGTTCCTGCGGTGTTGATACCGGATGCAATCGTTTGGTTGATGTTATTTTCAATGATCGTTCCCTTGCGCATTACACCCCGAAGCAAGGCATAGCCAGTAATGGCTGCCACCGTTGAGCCTCCTATAGAGAACCCAAGTTGCAGTGCTGCATAAACAAATGCAATGTTGAGGACAATCCCTTGAATGATTCCGAGAACGACTGCTGCCGCCGTTAGTTCCCGATAGGGTGCATCCAAATCCTTTTCTTTTGCCGTCATTGCAGTCTCCTCCAAACTTGGACCAATATACAATTATTGGGTCATGAGATGCTTTTGTTCAAAAAACAAATCCAAACCATAAGAACGAGGACATGAATCTTTGAATTTTCAACTCATCAATGCCTAAACCGTCCATTCAAAATTTGGTATCAATTCATGGCTCATACACTTTGGCACAGGAGATGTGCTTGTGACACAGCATTGGATTTGATAGTGTAAATTAGGGACTTGGGAGATTGGAGGATGTGATGGAAACTTGGGGTCCTGCTTGGGCACTTGTTGGACTTGCGGCGCCTGTCTTCATTCAGATGATGAATTCTAAAGACCCCAAGGTCGTATTTAGAAACCTTGAACGGTTGAGTTGGGGGTACATTCTCGTTGGCCTTACCATTA
>JAYYJC010000082.1:0-9785 GCA_036146655.1 Myxococcota bacterium
TTCCGAGCCTGTGGTGACAGACCAGGTTGCCACTGATCAAATTGCAGCTGCCTATTTGATTTTTTCGTCTGGCTCGACCGGTCGCCCAAAGGGGATTTTGGTGTCTCATCGGCATTTGGTGACAGTCTTAAAAGAACAAATTCATGTACTCAACTTAAACAATCATGACCGTGTTTTGTGGGCACTTAGTATGCAGTTTGATGCCAGCATATCGGATTTCGGGGTCAGTTTACTCTCTGGGGCATGTCTTTTTATTGATACCCAGAAAGAGATCATAGAAGCCCTGAAGACGCACGAGATTAGCTATGCTGATCTGCCGCCAAGTCTCTTGGCTATTTATGCGCCGACGGATTTACCCGAAACTTTAAATCGCATTTTGGTGGGCGGAGAGGTTTGCCCGTTTCCCGTATTAAATATTCACCGACAAGTTCGAGATGTCTTGGTGGTTTACGGGCCGACTGAAGGCACCATATGCACCAGCATGATCCTTTGTACACGGCATTCTGGGGCACTGCCTCAATCCATTGGGCATCCTATTTCTGGTGTTAATTATCAAATTGTAGACGGTGAGTTGTGGCTGGGTGGTGATTGTTTGGCCATTGGATATTGGAACAATCCAATGCTTAATGAAAAGAAATGGGTTCAAGTTGCTGAAAAACGGTTTTTTCGGACGGGTGACTCTGTTCGCTATCACAATGGGGAGTATCAATATTTAGGTCGAGTTGACCGGCAGTTTAAGTGGAAAGGACATTTAATTGCACCCGAGGAAATTGAGTTTCAGTGTCACCAATTACCTGAAATTGAACGGGCAGCTGCTGTGCTCAGAGAGCCTTTTCTTATGTTGTATTTACAGCCCCGTGCACCACATTTAGAAGCGCACCTTCAGACACATTTGAGTAAATCTCTACCCGATTGGATGCTCCCCAGTCAGGTTGTTTGGCTCGACCACTTCCCCGAGACCACCTCCGGTAAAGTGGATTATCAGGCTTTGGTGACACATCGGGCTCCATGTGTCGCAGTGCCTGAAACTATTCAAAGGAATTTGTGGACTATTTTGTTCGAAGAAATATTGGGTCATCCAGTCGGACCCGATGACTCCTTTTATGACAAGGGTGGTGATTCATTGATGGCACTCAGTCTCCTTGCGATTGCTGAGGCGAGGGGGATGGGCATCCACATTTCTGAATTCAAAGCCAACCCAACACCCAGATTATTGATGCGAGCGTTGAACAATCGACACACATGTCTGGATACGGATTTGGAGGTTTTGGTGGTCGAACAATTGAGCCGTTACCCAGTATCACACCGTTCTTTGACAACAAGTTCACGCATTGCATATCTTACAGGTGCCACTGGGCAACTTGGACTCGCCGTTTTGGTGAGGCTTTGCCAAAAGCAATACCGTGTGAGGGTCCTTATGCGGGATGCAAATCGAGAATTGGCCTTAAAGCGGTTACCCCAAGAGTGTCATCCACACATTGAGGTATACTTAGGTGATCTTTCAAAGTCATCAGACATTGATGCCTTTACAAGAGAAGCCAATGGTACCCCTTTTTTCCATTGTGCGGCACAGACGGAATTCGACAAATGCAAAGAAGAACTCTTTGACATCAATGTCTCAGCCACAGCTCAAATTTTAAATAGGGTCGGGTCATCAGTCAATATGGCTGCAAGTCTTGTGTCTTTTGTATCGTCAGATCGTGACAATTGCCGTCTATATGAAAATGATGCTTTATCCCCCTCTGGGTATCGTATTCATGGAGGATATGCACAAAGCAAATGGATGGCTGAGCGTTTGGCAGAAAGCCATGGGGCCACTGTCTTTCGTTTTGGACTTCTGACATCTGGTCAATACAGCAAAGACACAGATTGGTTTCGTGTATTCTTATTGGGTTTAGTAGACTTAAGAGAGGTGCCTGAAGGTCGATTGAATTATCGATTTAACTTAACATCACTAGATTTGGCAGCTGATGCATTTGTATCGATTGGATTAGACCCTTTGCGGGATGGTCATTACCATGTGGCATCTCAATATGGGGTGTCATTGCTCGATTTGATTGAGGCTTTTGAGAATCATGGTGTTCGCATTGACATTTGTAAAGACATTGATTTTTTTAAGAGGTTTCATCGGGATAAGAACCTGTCGACCGCTTCACGGTTGGTATTTTTAGCTCTTCAGAACCCAAACCATCCACGCACAGCGTCTCCTGAATACAGTATTTTTTTGCAATCTGGTTTTGTCTTTGACAACAGTCGTGTCCGAACGCATGGATTTGTATTTGAAAGCCCATTGGAAGCCCTTGTTGAGGAAGTGTGTCAATCGACACGCAGAAATACAAATTGAGGCCGTCGCTGCGCCTGTGGTTCATGAGTCGGCTTGCATCGTATTTTAATCCAGTGTCTTGTTGTAGAAGGCAAGTTAAAATGATAAATAATTAATCATTTCTTTAAACTTGCCGTATTGAGTATCAATCAACGAGGTCAGTATGCCAAATTACATCAGCAATGTCTCTGCTTTAAGTTTTGTTCAGCAACACGGTAAAATCACCCCAGCGCTTAACAAAAGCATTCAAAAAATCTCAACGGGGCTCCGTGTACCAAACGCTGCGACCGACTCAGCAGCAATGGCTATTTTCAAGAAGCTTGAAGCAGAAGATGTTTCTTTTCAACAAGCTCTTCGCAATACCAATGATGGCGTTTCAATGGTTCAAACAGCTGAGGGTACATTGGACTCCGCGTCTCAACTTGTGACTCGGATGCGAGATTTGTCTGTTCAAGCAAGCAATGGAACCTACAGCCAAGAAGACCGCAATATCATGAACACTGAATTTAACCAACTTCGCGATGAGTACGATCGAATAACCGGCAGTGCTGAGTTTAATGATGTGCCGTTATTTACAGGAACGGGTGGCAATGTCAATATTCAAATTGGTGGAGATGCTGACCCTTCAAATGTAGTTGGCATTGACTTGACCAATGCAATGGACTCAAACTCTTTGGCTTTCTGTGGAGCAAGCATCGACAGCCAAGCAGGTGCAACTTCTGCAGTGAGAGACCTCGATTCAGTCCTTGATGCCATCAACACCCGTCGGTCTGATCTTGGGGCGACCCAAAATCGTCTATTAAGTTCATACGACAATGTTTCAACTTATTCTGAAAACCTGAGCGCAACCCAATCGAACTTGGTTGACTTAGATTATGCTTTGGAAAGCTCAGTGAATAGTCAGTTCTTGTTGAGGCAGAAGGCACTTCAAGCAACTCAGATACAAGCAAAGAAAATGTCACAAACCGCCATGGCTTTCATCAGCGGTTAGACGTTGGTTTCCTTCGCTTGAAAGCCCATATTGATTACGCATCAATACGCCCTTCAATCGGTCGTCCACTCGATGACATTTCCCATCGCAATACCTCGTTGTCCATACTGTATTTCTTCTGGCCACACGCGAACATACATTAAAGATGGGGCTTTCACCTCAATCTGAAGTTCCAACAGGTGTTCATCCAATGGATAAGACAAGACAGTATCGTTTTGCAGGTCAATGACCTGAAGCTGCATGTCCTTTTCATCTGTGTGGGCTTCGACAAATAAGCTGGCTGGCGCCCGTATCTGACCGCCTGGGGGGACTGCAATCTCCTTTGTTGCGGCCCAGAAACGCAGATGGGTACTCGGGTCTCCCAAAATAGTATGCCCTTTTGCAAATGCATCAATGGGGCGCTCACCATGGTCAAGTGCAATCCAAGTTCGTGGCCATCCAAGCGGCGCATCTAGAAGTGTTCCAGGTGGTTCAGTCGTCCACCGATGGCAGTCTGATGCTCCAACGGGGAACCACCGATAGCCGTTCTTGATGCCTTCTTCCCAACTTAGGACAGCTGCTTCATCAGATGAGTCAAATCCGGCACCACCATTGTAAACTTCCATTCCATCAAATTCAAAACTGGACCAATCGTATGACACCCAACTTGTTGGACCAAATGGATGATTGAGTATCGCAAGCCCACTGGCTTCTTGGCATTGTTTTACGGCTTCTTCTCCAGTGATTTCACCAAATGGTCGATCGGTAAATGTCGTATCCGAAAAGGATTCGGTCTCACTTGGCAAGCAACCAATGTGGCCCACTGGCGTTGAGAGGTTGTCCTCTGTGCTTCTGAGGGATATTTCGGACGCTAAAATCACATTTTCAGGCCAAATGCCTTCAGTCATTTCTGGTCCTTGATTCGGGCAGTCTTCAACATCATCGCAATTCATTGAACCTTGAGAATTTGAATGATCTGTCATCCAAATGAGGTCAAGACCTGCATTTTCCATGGCCATTCCGATGCGATTTGGTGTTCCTAGACCATCCGTGTCGTTTGAGCCTAAGCTTGAGTGAACATGCGGATCAGTGGATAGCCATGACCAACTTGGCGATTGAAGTTCCGATGAGCTTTTATCTGTAAGGCAGCCTATGACAAACCAAATCATGGATTCATTAGCGGAAGATTGGGCAGGTATTCTACCTCGGCGAACCAATAACCAAGTTCGGTTTGCATATCAAACACCACGGCGTCAGAAGAATCCACAACCTGTAACCGACCGACTGAACCCCAATTGATGAGTCGATGCGTCTCTGTTATCTGTGCAACCTCACCCAGATTGAGCGCTCGATGGCCGTATTCGGAACCGAAAGACCAAGTTTTGTAAATGACATCGTCTTCAACCATGTACGCTGCGGCTTCTGTGACATTGTCGACTGTGGAAAGAACAAGGATTTCACCGTTTGGACCCCAGCTTACGCCATGAGGATAAGAAAATGCATCTGACCAGTCTTCATAAGTGTAGTCGTTGTCTTGCGCTGACAGGCCGCCGAGTATTTGTTGTGGGATACCATCCAAACCAATCTCCATGATTAAGTCTGCTCCTGCAAAGGACATTAAATAACTTTGACGGTTATGGTCATACAGGATGCCGTTCCCGTGTGTCCAGTCACGGCAATCCAAAGGTATTCCGAAGTTCCAAGAGCCACTCTCATATAGGGTGAGCCAGTCCCAAACCGTAAAGACAATTTCATCTCCAGAACCGTCTGTTTTCATCAGTAAATCACCACAGACATTCCCATAGAGCTCTGTATTCCTAAGATCATAGCTGAGCCACACGAAGCTTCCAGATGAAGGGATGTCAAAAAGATGATGGGCATTTGGTATATCAATGCTGTCAATAATCTGGCCGTCGAGTGCAACTTGATGTAATTTTGTCGCTGAGCGATCTGCTTCAGTTGGAAATGTATTCATCCAAAATGAGTCACCACTGGGGTCCAGTTGTATATCGACTCCTCCATTGTTGTCGTCACCTTGGCGCACACCCCAAAGAATGGTGCCATTCATGTCCAAAATAAGGGCAAGTGTTTGTTCTTGATTAAACAGGGAGACCAACCAGTATCCCTCTTGGAAGTCATTGGTGAGGACATCAAACCGAAGATCTCCGAAAATGGACGAAAGTGCGCCTGTCTGTATTTCTGCCTGAGCAAAATCAATTCGCTCTGTATTTTGCGTTTGTGCGGTCACCGTGGCCATTGCTCCGGGTGGCACTCCAATGATTGGTACAGATGTATCGGTGGCTGTATTAAAGGTTTGGGAGGTAAAACTTTTGCCGTCAGACTGAACCTGAATAAAAAAATCTGTTGGATTTTCAGACTCAACTTTTGCCAATATGACAGAGGGTACTGATTCTGCTTTTTCCAATGAAAGCGTAATCGTTGACGGAAATCCTGTTAGTTCTGGTTCTTTTGTTGTCAGTGTGCAAGCGAGTAAGGTGATGAGCATTATCTTCGGTTGTTATCAAATTGTGACGGTTGGAATGGATTCTTCATGCTATTAAGTAGCCGACTTTGGAGTACCCATGACAACTTTGTGCGAATTTTTAATGAAAACCACTTATTTTGAGCAATGTTCTGAATCCGAACTTCGTGAATTTGTGCCGCAACTTCGTCAGCAAAACTTAAAATCTGGAGAGCACCTATTTTCACAAGCTGCACAAGAGTCCGTTTGGTATCTTGTCAGAAGCGGTCGCATTGAGATACAACGGCAATCCAGACCGGAGTTTCCCCATACCTTGGCAGAATTAGAGGCTGGCGAAGCTTTTGGAGAGATGTCAATGCTCGAAAGCATTCCAAGAATGGCGTCGGCTGTCGCAGTGGTTGACTCCGAGTTGCTCTGCCTAGATGGCAGCCGTTTTCATGAACTTTTGGACTCAGGAAATCAAACCGCTGTAAAATTGCTTAAGGCGATGGCCATAACCCAATCACGACGGTTAAGAGAAATCACTCTGACCCTTCAAGACCTTACGGATGCGGAGTTGTTTGACGAATGGGAAAGCCCTTCTCCATTTGACATGAATCAATTCTTATTTACGAGCATTTTATCCAATTAATGCACGGTGTGATTTTTATTTTCGACGGCGACGAGGCTGACAGCGAACTTCTTCGTTTAAAATCAAGCCATCGCCGTCTCCTCTGATACCAAACTTTTTGAGGCCTTTTGTAAAGGCCATTGCGGTCCCTGAAATCCCTTGAATGCCGCACGCTTGATCAGAGCAAATGCCATATGCTGTACCTGTGTCGAGTTCAACCATGAGTACAAAGTTACCGTCCTGACGGATACTCAGATTGGCTTTGCGTGAACCTGAGGTGCAGCGATACGAACCTGCAACTTTATGCGCTCGTCCAAGGACAATCGTTGTGTTTGGATCAAATGGGGTAACGGCAGCTGTTTTTGAAGTTGCGCTTTCGCCAGTTGAAGCACGGGCGGTAGAACTGGGACGCCTAACGGAAGAACGCGTTACCGTTTTGATGATTTTAGAGATGGAACTCGCCTCAGAACTATTTGCTGCCGATTTCGTGGCCAGCCGAGCAAAGCGTCTTCTCGTAGAACTGTCACAATTTTGTATCGCTTGTTTGTGATGGCTAAAAAAGTCCTGTCCATCGGATTGAAGCCAAGGGACTGCGAAGATGGTGTCTGCTATTCGAAAATGAAGTTCCCAAGAATCTGGTGAGCTATCCGGTAATGACATCGAGTCAAATCCATTTAATACATCGCAGATCCAATCATTATCGCCGATAACCACAGGCGGAACTTCTGCTTTTGAAATGCTGCCATTTTGCATTATGACGCTGGTTGTGTCTTGGCTTTGCAGTCTCAGGGCACCAGATAGGGAACCGGGTACTTCGTATACGCCGTTGCTGTCCGTTTCAATTAAAATGGATACATTTTCAACATCAGATCCTGACGGTGCTCGTAATTGGATGCCAATGTTTTGTGTCGGCAAGGGCAACCACTCCCCACATGCATCGTATTCGCCCTTTACATCGTGACGGTGACTTATGCGGGTGTTGTTGACAAGACGGTTGATGTAAATCCCGTATCCCATTAGCGCTGCACCTAAGCCGATGGCGCTGTATCCCACTTGGGCTTTGTCTCTGGCTTGAAGGGTAAACCCTGTACTAGCGGTCGCAGCGCCCCCAAAAATCCATGGTGCCCCACGGGGAAAACGGGTTTCTGGGAGAACATAGATATCATTTAAGGTATAAACATTACGGCACTGTTCTTGGGCTTCCGTTTTTAATAGAATTTGACCTGCATCATCTTTATGAAAGATTGCTCGTTCTTTTATACTTTTGTCCGTGCTGTCTTGGTGTGTCGGCATTGGCGGCATCCGGCCGAAAACCGCAGAAGCAAGGTCCTCGCATTCCCCATTTTGACTGCAGGAAGCCGTTAGCTTCGATATCTTTCTGGGTAAGCACCCGCTGAGCAAAAGCGAGATACCAATACAATTTCGCAGATTAGACATGAATATGTTCATACCATAGTTTGAACAAATCGCTCTTATGAAATGGTGTCAAGTGGTTTGGCTTTTGAGATAGTTTGCGGTGTGGCTTTTGGTTTGTAAGGCTTCTCTCATCATTTTCTCTGGCGTACCCTGAGCGACAACCTCTCCACCATTTTCACCGCCTTCCGGTCCCATATCGATGATGTAATCGGCGCATTTTATCAGATCAAGATTGTGTTCAACCACAATCACAGTATGACCGACTTCGACCAGTTGCTGCAAACTCGCCACCAGCTTGTCAATGTCATAAGGGTGCAAGCCTGTGGTGGGCTCGTCTAGCAAAAATAAAATCTTATGACCTCTGCTCCCTTTAGCCAACTCGGTGGCCAACTTTATCCGTTGTGCTTCTCCGCCCGACAATTGTACGCATGGTTGGCCAAGTCGAAGATATCCCAATCCAACATCACACAGTGCGTCGAGACGGCTTCGTATTGCTTTATGATTCTTCAACACTTCTCGAGCGTCTTGGCAAGACAGCTGGAGCAACTCCGCAATACTGTATCCCTGAAACTTAATATCGAGTGTGCTGTCATTGTATCGAGCGCCTTCACAAACGGGGCAGTGTACCCAAATATCGGAAAGAAAGTGCATTTCGATTAGTGTGGCACCTCGTCCCTCACAAAACATGCATCGCCCTTCTTCGGCATTAAACGAGAATCGTTTCTGAGTGTACCCCAAGGCTCTCGCTTCTGGGTGTGCCGCATAGAGTTTCCGAATTGGGTCGAGGATTCCAGTGTAGGTGGCTGGTGTCGAACGAGGAGTTCTACCGATGGGTTTTTGATCGACCACAGCCAGTTTTGAAAAAGGAAGCGTATTGGATTTGCTTTCCAACTTTATAGAAACATGTTCATGCAAAGCGCCCATGACCAAAGATGATTTTCCTGAACCTGAAACTCCCGTCACCACCGTGAGACAGCCGAGTGGTACCTTCACATTGATATTTTTGAGATTGTTCTCTGTGAGATTTTTTAATGACAGCCACTTTTTGGGTTTGCGTCTGTGTTGAGGATGATTGATGTGGAGGTCACCCTGCAAATATCGTCCTGTTAGGGTTTTTTGCTCCATGATTTGTTTGGGTGTTCCGGTTCCCATGACCAATCCGCCATGTTCACCAGCCCCAGGTCCCAAATCGATGATGTGATCAGATTGCTCAATGACATCAAGGTCGTGTTCAACAATGACGACTGTATTGGCACGGGACTGGAGCCGTCTGAGAATGCTCATTAGCCGCTCGGTATCTCTCGGATGCAGCCCAATTGTTGGTTCGTCCAGTACATAGATACTCTGAGTAAGTTCTGCACCAAGTTGTGTCGCCAATCTAAGCCTTTGTGATTCACCACCCGAAAGACTTTTCGCAGAACGATCAAGATTGAGATAGCCGATTCCGACCTCACAAAATGTTTTGAGGCGGCTCTGAAGAAGTTCTAGGGGTATCTTTGCGATGGCCCTTTCTGTAGCGTCAAGGTCAATGCCGTTCCAAAAGTCTAAGGCGTCGGTAATTCGATAGGTACAGATTTCAGCTATCGATTGGTCTTTAATGGTGTAGGCTCGAGCCACATCCGATAATCTTGTTCCATTACACCTTCGACACCGTCCTTCTTGTCTCAACCAATCCGCATCGTTGGTCCAAGAATCAATCAATGCTACGAAGCCTTTCCATTGATGCTGTTCATTGTATTGGCTGCGTCTTTTTGTAAACTTGACATTAAGGCTGCTATGATACCCATTCATGAGCGCATCTTTGAGTTCATCTGGCCAGTCTGCAATGGCGCAGTTTACGGGTACACCAAAGACATCAAATAAACTTGCAACAATCGACTTAGTGCGCTTTGAACGGGCAAATGACACTCTGGCCCATCCATGCATCCCTTTCCAAATGCTTTTACGAGGTTCCGGAAAGAGTTTATCAAAATCAATGTCCCTA
>JAYYJC010000083.1:0-17691 GCA_036146655.1 Myxococcota bacterium
TGAAAAACATCAATGTTCCGATCCAGACCTACCGAGAGCACGCGAACGAGCCATGCAGGATCAAACTGAGCTGTGTATAAAAATATATCTCCTTCTGGATACCCCATTCGACGGCACAGACGCTCAGCCCAACCGGCGCCAGTCCGAAAAATCGGCCATTCTTGAATCGCTCTGGTGCGAGATGGATAAAACGCCTGTTCAAAGACACCATTGGAGACAGACCAAAAGTGATCGCGATCCGAACTAAGGATAACACAGGGATGACCCAACAATGACAGCGCTCGAGCAGTCTCCACAATTTTGACAGCAGCCCCATGCTGAGTGGGAAAGATATCACCACGGGTCAGAATACAAATATTCATGGTCAAAATGCTCTATTCAAAAAAAATGTGATTTCACAAAATAATACATGGATAAATTGTTGCAAAGCGCATGAAAACCAATAAACGGAGGGCGACATGCTGAAATGACATGTTTGAAGAGGACAACAAACACATTGTGGAGACATAAAAGCCATGAACAACCCTCGTTACCACGCCGTTCAGGTGGCAACTACTCGTAAACCCAGACAATTCGATCGATTTACCTTTGAAGATGGAATTTTACTTAACACAGAAGACTATTTTGGAGAGAAGTCTTTTGGCTTGAGCCAGATGCAAGAGCGCTTACCAGCAGAAATAGTAGAACGCTATATCAATGCTATTGAAACCGGTGCAGCACTGGATCGCTCATTGGCAGATGCCATTGCACAAAGCGTACACAAATGGGCGCTTGAGCATGGTGCCACTCACTTTTGTCATTGGTTTCAACCCATGACAGGTGCAACCGCTGAAAAACATGATTCATTTTTGGAGTTGGGAGGCGCTGAACCGATTTTCAACTTTAGTGGTGCTCAGTTGATACAATCTGAACCGGATGCGTCTTCTTTCCCATCTGGCGGAATGAGAACCACATTTGAAGCCCGTGGCTATACCGCTTGGGACCCATCTTCCCCCATCTTTCTCAGTGAAAGAGAGAATGGCACTACACTCTGTATCCCCTCCGCATTTGTGAGTTATACCGGTCACGCACTGGACAAAAAAACCCCACTGCTGCGATCAATGGAAGTTCTTAATTCAAAGGCCGTTGAACTTTGCCACAAGGTTGGTCTCACCGATGTGGGTCGCGTAACCGCAACTGCAGGCCCGGAGCAAGAATATTTCTTAATCGATAAAGCGTATACCGCACTTCGACCCGACCTACTTTTGGCCGGTCGTACAGTACTCGGTGCGGCCGCACCCAAAGGTCAATCACTCGACGATCACTATTTTGGAGCCGTTCCTTCGAGAGTCATTGCATTTATGCATGAAGTAGAGTTTGAGTTGTATCGACTTGGTGTACCTGCCAAAACACGACACAACGAAGTGGCACCTTCTCAGTTCGAAATTGCAGTCGTTTACTCCGAAGCCAATGTCGCCGCAGACCACAACCAGTTGGTCATGGAAATGCTCCAGCGAGTTGCTGAGCGTCACGATTTCAAATGTCTCCTTCACGAAAAGCCCTTTGCAGGCGTCAACGGTTCTGGAAAGCACATCAACTGGTCCATGGCCACAGATACCGGAAAAAATCTGCTTAGCCCTTCTAAGAACCCAGCCAAAAATATTCCATTCTTGGCGTGCTTGAGCGCAATCGTGCTTGGTGTTCACCGAAATGCAGACTTACTCCGTTGCGCCATTGCCTCATACAGTAATGACTTTCGTTTGGGGGCCAATGAAGCGCCACCAGCCATCATCAGTGTTTTCCTCGGAGAACAACTGACCCACATCGCCAATGCACTCGCTGATGGCCAAACTCTAAGTGATTCAGACTCACCTGCAACAATTGAGCTCGGCATTCAACACATGCCGGACCTTGATAAGGACAATACAGACCGGAACCGTACCTCTCCGTTTGCCTTCACCGGCAACAAGTTTGAGTTCCGAGCGGCTGGCTCCAAAGACTCTGTCTCATTCCCGATTACATGCATCAATGCAGCGGTTTCAGAGGGAATTGACATCCTTCTCAAACTCATCGATGAAAAAGGAGATGTGCTTTTGGCCATTCAAGAAGCCTTTAAGGTGTCTACACCAATTCGATTTGAAGGCGACAATTATTCAGATGCTTGGGTCGAAGAGGCAGCCAAACGAGGCCTTCCAAATCTGAGAAAGACTCCTGAAGCACTTGAAGTCTTGCAAAGCGACCGAATCAAAGCCCTCTTCTCTGGTTTCAGTATACTCAGTGAAGCTGAGATCGACAGTCGGTACCATGTGAAGCTAGAGCAGTACATCACCACGGTTGAGATTGAACTTGAAGCACTCATTCAACTCACAAATCAAGCCGTTGTCCCTGCTCTTACAGATGAACTGACCGCTGCCTGTGCGCAGGTTGCAGCCCTTCAAAGTGCTCTCGGTGGCTCAACTGTCGGCCGTTCCCGTGCAGGAACGCTTCAAGAATTGCTCGGTTCAATCAACCAAGCACTTGCTGCTCTTGAAAAAGCCATTGAATCCACACAGACATTGTCTCATACGGAAGCTGCGAAAGCATATGCATACACAGTTCTGCCCAAAGCAGAAGCTCTGAGAGAACAGTGTGATGCGGCTGAGAGCTTGATCTCAGACTCTCGATGGACACTACCAAAGTACAGAGAGCTGCTGTTCCAAAATTAGATCACCACAATCAATGATCTAAAAAGCCTCCTAAATTGGAGGCTTTTTTTTTGAGCTTCAATAGACAAGCACTGCTACTCAGTCCCTTGTACATGTTCCACATCCGTGAAGGTGATGACAAACTCACATCGACGGTTTTGTGACCAAGCGACTTCAGAACTGCTCAGGCTTGACGGACGCTCTTCGCCGTAGGATACGACTTTTACCCGAGATGAGCCGATGCCTTGAGCACGCATAAAATCTTGAACAGCCTTGGCTCTTTTTTCACCCAGCGCCAAGTTATACTCTGTTGTTCCGCGCTCATCTGCATGGCCTTGAACCTCGATACGGATATTGGGGTTGTCGAGCATGATGGTGACATTTTCAATCAGAACCTGTCGGCCGGCTTCACTTAAACTGGCGCTGTCAAGTTCAAAAAAAACCTTCTTGAAGTTCTGGGCCAACTGGACCACAGCAGGGGGCGGACTCGGTGGAGGGGGCGCCTCAACCACAGGCGGTGGGGCTGGAGGTGGAGGTGCTACCGGCTTCTTACAGGCAAAGGTTAAAATTGTGAATAATGTGAGACTGTTCATGGTACTTCTCCCTAAAATTGTGCTATATCTACTGATATTCCAATTGATGTGCAAGTAAAAGTCTTGCACGCTGAATAAAAACTGGACCATGTCATCCTTATTCCCACCAGCCGAAATCCTACAGGCTTGGAACATCACACAACACATTCTGCCAGCACCAGATGCTGGATTGATCAATCACACCTATCTTGTGGGTGAACCGCCAGAAGCCGTTCTTCAATGGGTTAATCCAATTTTTGACCCCAAAATCCACATCGATCTCACTGCCATCACCGCACATCTCCATCAGAAAGGTCTGGTGACACCATCATTGTTGCCAACGGGATCAGGAGACTCATTTGTGGAGACTGACAACGGCAGTTGGCGTCTGTGGACCTTTATTCAAGGTCGGACACTTCACCAAATTCACTCCGCCACCATCGCAAATGAAGCAGGTGCTATGCTTGCACGGTTTCACCGTGCACTAGAAGACTATGCAGTTCCCCGTACAGGTGCCGTTCGTGACATTCACAACACACAACTGCGCATGGATAATCTTGTACAGGCACTATCACAGGGACAGTCACATCCTCTTTGGTCGGAAGTCGAACCGCTGGGCGAAACTATTTTGAGCGCCTGGGAGTCATTGGATGTCTTTCCTGATCTTCCTTTGCGCACCTGTCACGGCGACCCTAAAATATCAAACCTTCATTTTCACCCCACTGAAGATCGCGCCATTTGCATGCTTGACCTCGATACCGTCGGTCCTCAGCGGATCGATGCAGAACTTGGAGACGCCTGGCGCAGTTGGTGTAATCCCGCGGGTGAGTCGGATCCAAAAGCCAGTCGCTTTGACTTCGAACTGTTCCGCCAAAGCCTCCATGGCTATGTTCAAGAGGCGCCTCAATTGGCTCCCGATGAAAAGGAGTCATTGGTGCCGGGAATCATGAGAATCTCACTTGAACTGTCAGCACGGTTTTGCGCAGATGCCTTGCAAAATACCTATTTTGCAGAGAATCGCACACTGTACCCTGTAAAGGGACGGCACAACCTGACACGCGCACTGTCTCAATTCACACTTTATCAATCAATTTTTCAACAGCAATCGGCTTTAGAGTCGCTCATTCAGCAGCAGGAATTTTAAATGAGTCTACCCAAACCCATCGGCCCCAGTGGCGCCTACTTCGAATCAATGGGCATCACCAGCACGGTCCTTCAGCAAATCATGGACAAGGCCCTTTCAAAAGGAGGCGAAGACTGTGATTTGTATTTTCAGCATTCTGCGTCCACCACAGTCCAGCTCTCGGATCGCAAAATATCCCAAGCCAACACCACAATGGATTTGGGAATGGGTGTTCGGGTTGTGATCGGTGATCAGGTTGGCTATTCCTATTCTGAAAATCTAAACCCAGCAGCCCTCATTGATGCAGCTTCGGCTGCCGCGGAAATCGCCTCCCAAACCCCTAGCCGATCTGTGCAATCACCCACGGCACAGTCCATCCCAAATTACTACCCGATTAATCAGTGTTGGTCGGAAGTCGATATGGCCGAGCGAATCGCATTGCTCAGACGATGGGAGAAAGCGGTCTTTGAGGCTGATCACAGAGTAAAAAGAGTCGAAGCCTACTTAAGCGATGCCAGTTCTGTGATCATGATTGTCAGGCCAGACGGCCGTCTAATCGAAGACTGGCGCCCCATGACCCGAGCCTTTTTAATTTGTACCGTCGAAGAGAATGGTTTGCGAGAAACCGGAATGTACAATGTGTCAGGTCGAACCGGCCTCGAATACTACACAGAAGACCGACAAAAGCGAATGATCAAACAAGTGGTTGACCGTGCCCTCTTCCAACTTCGCGCCACTCAACCGCCAGCAGGAGAGTTCCCCGTGGTGCTTGCGGCAGGCCCATCAGCCATTTTGTTACACGAGGCCATTGGTCACGGCATGGAAGCCGACTTCAACCGCAAAGACATCTCTATCTTCTCTTCTTTAATGAATAAAAAAATAGCCAACGAACACATCACAATTATTGATGACGGCACCATCGAAGGGGCTCGAGGAGCCATTAATGTGGATGATGAAGGCAACACCTCCAAAAGAAGTGTGTTGGTGGAAAATGGGATTTTGAGAAGCTATATCCATGACGAGATATCTGCCCGACACTATGGTGTTGCTCCCACCGGCTCAGGCCGACGCCAATCATTTCGACATGCACCAATCCCACGGATGCGTGCCACAATCATGGAAAACGGGCCGCACAGTCATGACGAAATCATCGCTTCAGTTGACAAAGGGATTTATTGTTCAGTCTTTTCCAATGGCCAAGTTCACATTGGTGGCGGAGATTTCGCATTTTATGTCAAACAGGGGTTTCTCATTGAAAATGGAAAGCTCACTCAGCCGATCAAAGACGCCAATATCATCGGAAATGGACCAGACTCTTTGAAAAATATAGACATGGTGGGCAACGATCTTATTATCGATGAAGGGGGCTGGACTTGCGGAAAAGATGGACAAGGTGTTCCTGTATCGCAGGGAATGCCAACCGTTCGAGTGTCAAAATTAACCGTCGGAGGTGTGGGATGAACACCGAGCTCCAAGACATTGCTGAAAAAATAAAAGACCTTGCGCTCGAACTTGGTGCCGATGAAGCCACTGTCACTGTGAGCCGCTCTACATCTAACCAACTCAGCCAAAGAGATGGTCAACTCGAAGAGTGCAAACAATCTCAATCACAAGGGGTTCAGGTTCGTCTATTGGTCGATAACCGGTATTCAGTTCACTCTGCTGCCGAAAGCCGTGTCAGTGCCTTGCGCCCCTTTCTTAAGCAAGCCATCGATGCCACACGGTTCCTTGAAGAGGACAGCCATAGACGGCTGCCCAAACTTGAAGACATGGGCAGTGGCAATCCGAACCACTTGGACGCTTATGATCACAGTCTCAATGAAATGACTCCCGACAGCAGACGCCAGGCGTTGAATGAACTCGAAACCCTTGGCCTCAATGCAGCCAAACAAGTGCCACTTAAGTCGCTCACAGCACATGTTTGGGACAGTCAAAGCAGCAGTTGCAGAGTCAGCTCAAATGGCTATTCAGCGGGTTGGTCTCGAACATCCTCAGGCCAAGGCGCCAGCATTTCCTTGTTCGAAGAGTCAGGGCGCCGTCCGGAGGCATATGACTATTATTCTGCGCGGCATTCATGCGATCTTCCCTCAGCGGAAGCCATCGCAGAGTCTTTGGTGATGCGAGGCCGCAGACGGATAGGAACAGAAGCCATTAAATCTGAATGCCTGCCAATGCTCCTTGAAAATCGATGTGTCAGCCGTATACTCGGAGTTCTGATTTCTCCACTCTCAGGAAATGCCATTTACGAGCAACGGTCTTGCATGGCTGACAAGTTGGATACGCCAATTGGCGCATCAAGTCTTCAGTTGTTTGACGATCCACTGATACCAAGAGCCTTGAATTCTCGACCCTATGATGGAGATGGTTTTGAAACGCATCGGAGACCAATCATAGAAAATGGAATACTCAAGACATTTTTATTGGGCATTTACAATGCTCGACGGCTTGGCCAAGCCCACACCACGGCATCGACCTCAAACTTGGTGATTCCAGCGTCTGAAGACAGTCCCGAATCTTTGCTCAATCAACTTCCGAGGGCCATTCGAGTGGAGGGCTTCTTAGGTGGAAATGCAAATGCAATGACAGGTGATTTTTCGTTTGGAATTACCGGAACACTCTTCGAAAAGGGAGAGGCCATTCAAGGCATTTCTGAAATGAATGTCTCTGGAAATATCTTTGACCTTTGTGCACAATATCTACAACCAGCCAACGATGTGTGGACCTACAGTGCATGGCGCACACCATCACTTCTTTTCGACAATGTACAATTTAGTGGACTGTGATTAAATTCTTCACCCTATTCCTAACAGTGGCCTTGGCCGATACCCCAAAGCCCGACTCTTCCGAAGAAGAAGATACATCACAAGAAGAGTCAGAAAAAGTACCTGATGCACCGTCTTCTTCTGAGGTGGAAGCATCTGGCGAGATCATTATCTACGGTGAGCGCGAGTTAGCAAGAACGCGCTCAGCCTTAGACAGCCAAATCCGTGCTCAAGGCTATGGGACTGTAAAGAAATCAGAGGGTAAAACCGTTTATCGACCCGACATTGCATGGAAACCCAGCGTCATTATTTATGATGAGGGCTATATGCTTCTAAGGCGAACCCCAGTGCGTTTTGAACCTTGGATTCAGGGAAAAAAAGACAACAAATTGCGATATCTGTCCTGCATTCCCCCTTTTACTGTGCTGTGCATTCGGTCTGGATGGCTGGTTAATGGTCGAAAATTGGCACACAGCAAAGAAGAAATGGTTGAAGTCAGTTTGCCTGCTTTTGAAACATGGCAGGCTCAGGTCATTGCACAGGCAACAGAAAATCGCATCCAAAATGAAGTTCCAGCTCTACTCGATGCATTGTGGATAGAAGGCCGTTCGATAACATCAAGGGAAATCGTATTAGATTCTCATGAGATGCGAAAAAAAGAATTGCTGTTGTTTTGGAAAAGCAGAGCTTGTACGCCAGAAGGTGACAGGGTCCGTCAAACCATTGAAGCTTACATCGCATTTGAAGTTCAAGCTTCTGAATACGCATTTATCGAACTGGCTCAACTCGAACAGGAAGCCTGTGGACTAAAGCTCAATGAACGATTGACAGCCCTTGTAGAATAGAATATATCATACCAAATCCTTGGAACTTATCCGTGGAGGCCCGCTAAGGCCTCCTTTTTTATTGCCTATGAATCTTCAAACCACTCAACACCATCGCTCAGAATTTAGGCGCATATTAGGACCTTTGGTTCACGAAATGGCGCTTTATATTTCCGGCATCGAATTTTCAAGTGACCACAATGGACCCATTGTGCGGGTATACATTGATGGTCCAAACGGAGCTGGGATCGAGCATTGTGCAAAACTCACCCGTGAGAGCACACCACTACTGGATGTTGAAAGTCCGATTAACGGTGCCTATGTGCTTGAAATCTCGAGTCCAGGCATGGACCGATTGCTTGAACTGCCCAGTGATTTTAAAAGGTTTCAAGGGTTCAATGTCAGCGTCCGCTTACCGCATCGTCGGTCAAAAATTAACGGCCTTTTGATCAGCAATGACGAAACTGGCTTTAATGTTCAAACCGACATAGACAGCCGTCATTTTGATTACACTGAGGTCAGCAGCGTTCGTCTAAAGGTCGAACCTGAAGACTTTGAACGGCTCAAAAACACCCCCTTTATCCCCCCAAACACACAACAAGAGGAGTAAACCCATGTTTTCTGGTTCAAAACCCCCTTTGGTTAGTCTCATTGATAGCATTCATGAGCAAAAGAACATCCCTCGTCACATTCTGGTTGACATTGTCAAGCAAGCCATGATCAAAGCCGCACAAGAGCAATTTGGACGGAATCGAATCATTGATGCTGAATACAACGAGCAAAAAGGCGAAGTTGACCTTTATGAATTCAAAACCGTTGTCGAGGAGATCGAAGACGAAGAAACCGAAATTTTGCTCGACGATGCACGCCGCCTCAATGCAAGCATTGAACTTGGTGATTCTCTCGGTATGCCCCTCGAATACGATGCCCTTGGTCGGATTCCTGCCCAAAAGGCCAAACAGGTCCTGTATCAGAGAATCAGAGAAGCCGAAAGGGACATGCTTTTTGAAGGATTCCGCGAAATGAAAGGGAAAGTCGTCAACGGTGTTGTTCGTCGTTTCGAAAAGAGAAGCATAATAGTCACGATTGGAAACAGCGAAGCTCAAACCGAAGCAAAACTTCCCAAGAAAGAGCAAGTCAGAAGTGAAATCTACCGTTCCGGTGAACCCATTCAAGTTCTGATTAAAGAAATCAATCGCTCAACCAAAAATACAGAAATCATTCTGTCCAGAAGTGATCCCGATCTTCTTCGTCGACTGTTCGAACGAGAAGTTCCTGAAATCTCAGAGGGTATTGTCAAGATTACACATTGTGCCAGAGAACCTGGCATACGTGCAAAAATTGCGGTTTACTCTGATGATCCCAATGTAGATGCTGTCGGTGCATGTGTGGGACTGAAAGGTTCTCGAGTACAAAGCGTTGTGGCTGCACTGAACAACGAAGCCATTGACATTGTCCAGTATGACGAAAACCCAGCAATCTTTATTTCAAAAGCCATTGCACCAGCCAATGTTTCTCGCATCATCATCAACCACGCCGCCCATGCCATGGAAGTTATCGTTCCAGATGACCAACAATCAAAAGCGATTGGGAAAGGCGGACAAAATGTGCGTTTGGCCACCAAATTGACAGGTTGGGAAATCAACATCATCTCCGAAACGGAACGAGCTCGTCTCGATGACGAAGCTTACCGTGAATTGAATCGGATCACAGCCTTGAATGATGAGCACATCAGCTTACTGATCCGGCACGGTCACCTACGAGTCAGTTCATTTTTGGATGCAGAGCCAGTAGAAATCGCAAAGATTCTTAGCATTACAGAAGATGAAGCAAATGCGCTGATGGATGAAGCCGACTTGGTATTGGATCAACTTATTGAAGAAGATCGAATCCGGAAGGAACAAGCTCAAAACGACGAACTGCCCACCGAAATCTAGTGGTAAGAAGTTGTGTGGTCTGTCGGATGCGCTGTCATCCGGCAGACCTCTTTCGTTTTCAGTTGAACACAGATTCACAATTGGCTTTGATTCGCACAAGAACCAAAGGCCGTTCAGCTTGGCTGTGCAAGCAAATTGCATGCGTGCGTAAACTTGAAAGTAATCCAAAACTGGCTCAAAAGGCACTTCGAAAACGCCCACAACAGTCGATCGATTTAATGGGGCAAATTCGAACCGACATTGAGTATCGAATTTGTAAAACCCTCCGATCAGCCCTAAGAAGTGGGAATCTGCGACTTCATACCAGCATGCAGCCCATTCCAAAACAAACTCGATGCATTATTGGCATAGATCCAAACAGGGTTTTTGATACTCGAAATGAGGCAATTCCTTACTTTATAGTGCCGCCAAATGTCATTCCCAAGGAGACTTTACCGACAGGTCAAGATTGGTACTTCACTTACAAGTCGATGTCTAAATCAGATTTACTGCTCAGATACTTGCAAGAACAGGTGCAAATGGGTTAATAGAATTTCCTTTGAAACCTGAAAGCACAACATTAGTGCGTTCATCGATGAGATTATAACGAAGGATTTGCTTCGTTATCACGGTTTAAACGAATGTCAGACCCCCGTAGAAGAGCCCTGATGGGCAAAAAGAAAAACCGCGGCACGAGTGCATCTAAATCCTCGAACCGCAGCCCCGAAAAGAACATTACGGCGCCAGAAACACCTGTTGAAGCACCAGTGGTACAGGCTAAACCGACACGCACCATTCGACGGAAGCGTATTGAAGAATCTCAGTTAGAATCCGCTGAAACAGCACCCAACCTTGTTGTTGAGCCTGTGGATTTGTCTGACTCAGAAACATCCGCTCAAACAGCCTCCGTACAGCCAGTAGAATCAGAAAGCGCATCTGAAAACAACACAGATGGCGAAAAAGTGAGTGAATCTGACGAACGAAAAGATGAGACTGCATTAGAAGCAGCCGACAACACCGATCAATCCTCTGATGCCATTTCCGAGACTCATAGCGCCGATACTGAAATGGAGATTCCATTTGATGAGCGTGATCCACGGTTGACAGGGCTGGGCAAAGCTGTCATTGCACCGCCACCTGAATCTTTGCCTACACGGTCAAAACAATCGTCTAAAGTGAAAGAATTTGTTTTTGACTCCAATGATGATGGTTCAGATTCACGCCGTGGTAAAGGTCCTGCCAAAAAAACACGCCAAAAACGACGCAGACGCAGCGATGGAGAAATGGGTGTTCAACACTTTGACATGCGTATGGAAGATGTGCATGTTCCTACCCGTAGACGCCGTCGAAAAAGTGGCCCCAAGATGGTTTCTCCAAAAGCGAAAGCCATTAAAAGACGCATTGAAGTTAACGGTACCATCAGTGTGGGTGCTTTGGCCCATGGAATGGCAGTCAAAAGTTCAACAGTCATCAAAAAACTGATTGCATTGGGTGTCATGGCCACGGTCAATGAAGAAATCGACATTGATACCGCAACATTGATCGCAGAAGAATATGACTTCGAAGTCATTGATGCCACTTTCCAAGAAGAAGCACTGATGATTCAAACAGAAGAGCAGACGGAAGAAGAAGGTGAAATCAGACCGCCTGTTATCACGATCATGGGTCATGTTGACCATGGAAAGACCACACTGCTTGATACCATTCGACAAGCCAATGTCGCAGCTGGAGAAGCTGGTGGCATCACACAGCACACCTCTGCCTACCAAGTAAACCACGACGGTAAACTTCTCACATTTATTGATACCCCTGGTCACGAAGCCTTTACGGCCATGCGTGCGCGGGGTGCTCAAGTTACCGACATCGTGGTTTTGGTTGTGTCTGCAGACGATGGCATGATGCCTCAAACCATCGAAGCACTCAACCATTCGCGAGCAGCAGGCGTTCAAATTATTGTTGCCATCAATAAAATTGACAAACCAAATGCCAATCCAGAGAAGGTCAAGACTGATCTCATGTCTCATAATCTGATCCCTGAAAACTACGGGGGCGACACCATCGTCGTTGAGATCTCTGCACTCAAGAAGATCGGCATCAGCGAACTACTCGATAGCCTGTTACTCGTTGCCGAAATAGGCGAATACCGAGCAACAACAGATCGTCATGCCGAAGGAACCGTTCTTGAAGCCCGTCTTGAAAAGGGAAGAGGTGCGGTTGCCACAGTGCTTGTGAAACAGGGCACTCTTAAAGTTGGTGACTCACTCGTACTTGGTACAGTCAGCGGCCGTGTCAGAAGCATGCAGGATCACAACGGCAAACGCATCAAGCAAGCCCTGCCCTCTACTCCGGTTGAAATCATCGGACTGGCAGATGTTCCACTCGCTGGAGACGACTTTGTTGTGGTTCGCAACGACAAGGATGCCCGTGTATTAGTGGATCACCGCATCGAAGAGGCGAAGCGATTGGCTGCTGAGCAACGACGACCTGTTACATTAGAGGATCTTCTTGCACAAAAGAGCGCAGGCGAACTTCTTACCTTAAACCTTATTTTGAAATCAGATGTCAACGGTACGCTTGAGGCCATGAAAATCTCATTGGAAAAGATCAATGTAGAAGGTACTCAAATCAAAATCCTTCACTCTGGTGTGGGCGCCATTTCTGAAAGCGATGTCACATTGGCACAGACTTACAATGGCATTATTATTGGCTTCAACATACGCCCAGACCCGAAAGCTCGACGGCTCATCAATCAACATGAAGTTGATGTACGAACCTACCGTGTGATTTACAAAGCACTTGAAGAACTCGAGGCTGCATTGAAAGGAATGCTTGGCCCCACACTTCAAGAGCAGTGGAAAGGTCAAGCAGAGGTCAGAGAAACTTTCAGCGTTCCACGGGTTGGTACCGTGGCGGGTTGTTTTGTTCTCGACGGATCACTTTCTCGTAATCATAAAGTTCGTTTGCTTAGAGATGGTTCCGAATTGTGGGAAGGCAAAATGGGCTCGCTTCGTCGCTTTAAGGACGATGTTCGTTCAGTCGAGAAAGGCTACGAGTGTGGTGTGGGACTTGAGGGTTTCAACGATGTAAAAGTAGGCGATATCATCGAAACATTTATGATCGAAGAAGAGGCAGCTGAATAAAAGGCACTCATCTCTCAGCTGTACATCATGCGCAACAGAGCCTTCTTGGCTGTGTACACAACACCCTTCAGTGATTCGAAAATGATGGCTTTGATACGCCTTTCATTTTGTAAGTGTGTCCAAAATAGACGATTTAAAGCGGGGATAATTGGAATTTACTCAACATAGTGTCTTTGTAACGGTTATAATTTCAATGCCCCTTCTTGTGTCAGTTCCTCTGGCTCAATTTGAACATCCTTGTTCCGTAAATAATGCCCTGAATTGCGAAATCCACTTCGCCTACTCCCTCACCAGTCACATGTAATTACGCCCATGACGACACCCATTCAGCGCTCGAGAGAGCAAATATACATCACTAAATCACATCTACTTGCACTTGGTACATCCACCTTACTTGTGGTCGGTATTTCCTTTTTTGTGGGATTTAGAGCTGGCGCTGCTCAGTTTGAACCAGAACCCAACCCAAGCATCGCTCAAGTTCTACCCGAAGCAGATCAGCAGGCAACACTTGAGTCCTTACTAAGGCAAATTGAGGATGCACAGCAATCAGGAACTGAACGACCATTTCAGTTCCCAAGTGAGCTTCCAAGCAATGAAGCCCGTGATGTGCCAGATCCACCGCCTAAAGAAGAGGCTCCGAGCACGCAATCTGAAACGACACCAGGTCCTATCCCATCTGCACCAGAAGGCTGTAAGGCAGCAGAGCCAGGATGGTTTGTTCAGGTCAGAGCGCACAGCAACATTGACGAGGCACTTTCTCAAACAGCAACACTGAGTGAGAAATTAGATGTGGGGGTCCACTGTTTTACAGCTGTGGTTGACGACACCAAATGGTACCGTGTAAGAGTTGGTCCATACGACAACGAAGAACTTGCCAATACGAAGAAAGAGCTCATAGAGACCCTGCTTGGAGAAAGCGGTTTTATCGTCTCAAAGGCACCTTAGCGTGAATCGCAAAATTATAAAACCGTGGGGCTACGAAGAAATATGGGCCAAAACCGCACACTATGTGGGAAAAATACTGTTCATTAAAAAAGGACATCGACTGTCACTTCAGCACCATCAACACAAAGAAGAGAATATTCGTCTCATCAAAGGAAAACTTCGCCTAACCATCGGAGAGGAGCTTAAAACCCTTCAAGTGCTCGATTTACTTCCTGGAGATACTGCTCACATCCGACCAAAACTCATTCATCGGATGGAGGCAATTGAAGAGTGTGAGATTGTGGAGGTCTCGACACCAGAACTTCATGACATCATTCGACACGAAGATGACTATGGCCGAACAAAACCCAGTACACCACTCAATGAACCAACAGGTCCTTTTGACAAAGGAAAAATGATTTGAGAAGATCGTGGTATACTGTTGTACACTTCATCCACATTTGGAGCACACCATGCCTTGGATTCTAACCACCTTGTTTGTTGGCCTCTCTACTGTTCATGCAGAAGAGGGAGATATCACAATAAGTGAAGTAGAACCTGAACCCGCAGTTCCCGATGTATACACCATCCAACCAGGTGATACCCTTTGGGAAATCTCGACCAGCATGCTCAAAAACCCAAATGATTGGCCTCAGTTGTGGTCGTTCAATGAGTACATCACCAATCCACACTGGATCTATCCTGGAAACAGGTTGATGTTTACAATGGGAGATTTGCTCAATCCTCCACGAATGGACCTCGAGGGTGAGCAACGAGATGGCTACAATGTCAGTGCACTAAACTATGAGTCAACAGATGCGGTTTGTGGACCTGACATTCGTTTCGACAAACCCTACCCGTTGACTCGTTTTATAGTTGATGGTTTCCTATCAAAGCCAAAAGATTTAAAAGCGGTGGGCAAAGTCAGTAAGTCACCCCACAATCAAAGTTTTATGGTTGAGCGGAACTTGGTTTATCTCAAGGTAAAAGATCCAAATAGCTACACTTGTGGTGATGTGGTAACCATCTACCGCAAGACTAAGAAGAAAGTCAAACATCCCTTTCAACGCCGAAATTATGGAAGCATGTATCGAGTGGTGGGCGAAGCAAAAGTGGTTCACCGATATGGCAACTACATCACCGCTTCTATACGAAACTCATGGGACGGTGTGGCTAGGGGAGACTTGGTTGGTAATCCCAGGCCAACCATACTCCAACTTAATGTTCAAACCCCCGAAGGCGATTTATCGGGAATCGTTGTTCAGCGACTCAAGATTGAAAACAGCACTGCAACCGAACGAGATATCATTTTCATCGATCGTGGAAGCAATGATGGCGTAAAAGAAGGAGACAGCTTTTATGTGGTCCAACAGCGCGATGAATACCTTCAGGCATATGCCAAAGACGACCGAAAGCTTCCCCCTCGGGTCATCGGGCGCATTGTTGTGGTTTCCACTGAGTCGGATCATTCAACTGCAGTCATCACCGATGCATCTAAGGGCATTGATGAGGGTGCCATGGTGACACAAGAAGTGGATTAAACCCCTTTTCAAAAGAACGGTGGGGATTATAACTGTTTACCCTTGACACCCATGCTGCAGGGAGCTGCAGATGGATACCCCCATAAACTGGCATGCGGCCGCTCACTTTAGCGGTCGTATTGATTTTTCTTTTACCCGACGGTTACCGATTCAAGAATGGGAAAACCACTTAAAGTCACACATAAACAATGACAATAAGCTTCGTAAACTTCTCGAACCCAGTCCAAAGCCAGAGATAGATTGCGTACGGCTGATCGACCCACTCTATCCAAAAAACCTGGCAGAACAGCCATTTGCTCCCCCTGTGTTGTATATATCAGGACGCAAAAGCCTGTTGAGTTCGGCCCATCTTTCAATGGTGGGTTCGAGAAAGTCGACTTATCTGGGTCGACAGTTTGCAAAGCAACTGAGCACACATGCCGTGACACTCGGATTCACAGTGGTCAGTGGATTGGCTTATGGTATTGATGAAGCGGTACACCGTGGTGCATTGGCACAAACCATCGGCGTTATGGGGCAAGGCATAGCTGCCAAACGGAGTGGTTCAAGAAAGCAACTCTGTGAAGCCATTTTAAAAGCTGGTGGTCTTCTTATTTCAGAGTATCCCCCTGTACAGACGCCCCAAAAATGGACTTATCTCCATCGAAATCGACTGATTGCTTGGATGGGAAATCCATTTATTTTGGTCGAAGCTGCGCAGCGGTCAGGTGCAATGAGCACCACACGGCTGGCACTTTGCGCAAACAAAAAAGTTTATGTCGTTCCGCACCATCCATTGGTTCAATCTGCTGAAGGCTGTTTAAACTTGTTCTTGGAAGGTGCATGCCCTCTTATTCATCCCAATCAATTGACAGCGCCACATCAATCAACATTAGATTACTGACAAAGAGCGCTCGGTCTCCAACCCAAATAAAATATCTCTGGGGTGAAGACAATGGAACACCGTGGTCGCCCCCTCAATAAGGGGGCGAAAAAACGAAGTTCAAATGTCAATTTACACAAATGAATATATGACCACCAGCGCAAATTACTGTGTGGTTATCGAACATCTAACGCCCTTTATGGGCACTAACCCTCAACAGTGACCTGGCAATTGGCAAGTGTATATTCGTAGAAGTCTGCGGTCACTTCGATACTGAACTTGGTCGCTTTGAAAGCCGATGGATTCACACAAAAACGATCGACAGGTAGGCCATCATAGCCAAAATCGTCATTGTAATCACAAAATATGAACCCACCTTGAGACGCTTCACCACTCAAAATCAATCCATCTTTGACAGTCATTTTGATCTTTCCGATGGGCTTGCTGTCGTCACCGATGGCCCAAACATCGTACACACCATCTGTGTTGAAAGTACTGTCCTTCTTAAAATTAATTTTTGTGGACTTACTAACCGTTATTTCATGCATTCGAGACTTTTCGGGGTCACAAAATACCGGTTCAGCGGCAGCGGTGGGCGCAGCACCCTCTGCAGCAGGCTTCGCTTCACCAGAGGGAGCGCCCTCTTCTGTAGCAGCACCCTCACCAGCGGCACCCTCAGCGGCGGCACCTTCAGCAGCGGCAAGAGCGGCTTTGGCGGCTGCTTCTGCGGCAGCAACTTCTTCGGCTTCAGGTCCATTGCCCATGAAACAGGCAAACATTGATAAGATTGAAATCATAACTTCTCCTAAAATAGCGATGATGGCCATTGTACCAGAGTGCAGCAAAGATGTGTCAAAAGACTTAGGTTAAGACAAATTAAGACTCCATTAAATCAAAACGGTTGCAGACTTTTCAATCAAAAACAAATGGGTTGTTGGAGACATTTTTGACTGCATCTAGCAAATGTCGTTTATTTTTCAAATCTATCCCGTTCTCAAAATTTACATGTGACCACAACAAATGCACTCTCAACATCTTTGTAACTCACACTCCTTGTTAGTGAAAGGTGTGCATTCATTTGCGATGGGATTCGATATTGTACAGTCGAAATTCGCATTTACAGGTCAATTAACCCTCATTCAGACCACTGAGATTTGACTTTTCATTATTCGAACCATTGTAAATTTAATGGCATCTTAACAAACAAATTCATGAACATGAAAATAACAAGACCTCACTGATGACCAGAAGTTTGCAGTTCCGCTACAGTGAAACTACTGTGTGTAGTGCAAGCCGACTGTAAAGAACATTTGGTTTTCTTATCCCCCCTCACTCAGCCCCAATTCTAAAGGGACTTTCGGTAT
>JAYYJC010000084.1:0-7843 GCA_036146655.1 Myxococcota bacterium
TGGCGATCAAGCTCCGCACGGACTCAAATTACCAATTTACAAGCCCATAAAAATCAGCTCTACATCACTGCTTTTACGGAAGGAAAAACAGTAGCTGGTGGGCCCATTATAGATGGCAATTGGACTCCGATTTATTCAGTGCCCCTCGCCCTTAAGCAAGTTCCATTTGAAGATGGCATGTTAATTGGCAGAGTGTACGGTGATGAACCAAGAGCCGATGGCGACCTTAAAAAATACGCTTCTAACACCATCACAGAGTATCCGATTCAAGGTGGCGTGAGAGCCATTTCCTCAGCTGATTTCAACCAAGACGGCAATAATGATATGTTGGTTTCAGATGGCTGGAATTACCAGTATGGCAAGCATGCCAAAGCCCGAGTTCGGTTGTATCTTGGCCCAGACTATACAGACATCAGAACGCTAGTAAACCTTGATGATGATTATACGGTCAATGAAATCATTCCATTTGAATACAACCAGCAAGTTCATCTGATTGCACAAGCATCTCATCATGTGTACTGGCTCGAACCGACCGCATTTGGGATTAAGGTTCATGAGATTGGACCAATTTCTGAAAGTGGAATCACAAACTTGAGTGTCTCGGGCGAAAAAATTGTGTTGTCCATTTCGGGGAACCCTAGCCTCAGATTGGAGCTGAGTCTGTGATATTATTCGCTTATTTTGCTTGCCTGACCACTCAAAGCAACACAGACAATACGGAAGCCAGCGCTAATAAAGAAATCGAAATTGATGCGGCTGGTACAAGTTTAGAATCAGTTATCAAGCCCACGCGGACACCACAAAAACCTGCACGAACAACGGCTCTCATTGTCATAGATACCCTCCGAGATGATTCGCTTCGTAAAGCAGATACGCCCAACATAGACGCACTTGCCAATCAAGGACATCGGGTTGAGCATGCTTGGGCCGCGAGTACTTGGACCGTTCCCTCCGTTATTGGTTTACTTACTGGTCGAACTGTACGAGAACACGGATGGAACCTTCCAACAGGTCGCCTTGGCAAATATCCACCATTGCCTGAACTTCCTTTGATTTCTGAGTATTTCAAAGAAAACGGAATTGAAAGCATCGGTATTCACGCAAATCCCTATCTTGCAGAAGAACTTGGATTTTCTCGAGGATTTTTGGTTTGGAAAAAATCTATGGATCCAGCCTTTCCGAGTACTTTACAATCTGAACTCTCCAAGCAACAATGGGATGAAGACACAAAAGGATTTGTTTATCTACATTTTATTGGGCCGCATTCTCCGCTCAACCCGTCTCAAAAGAAAAGAGACAAATACAATTTGGATGACAAATGGTTTGAGACACGCAACGCAATGCAAATTGGCGCAGCCAAAAGAAATCAAATTGAGGGAATAAGAACAGCATATGCCACGGCATATCATGCAGTGATTGAAGATACAGATGCAATTGTCGGTGAATGCATTCAGATTCTCAAGAAACATGATCCCGACATTCGAATTGTGCTGACTTCAGATCACGGGGAACTATTGGGCGAACACAATATCGTTGGGCATGGTTCTCATTTGTATGAGGAACTCAGTCATGTCCCACTGATTGTTTCACACGGAACCTATCCAGACTTTACGAGCAACACATGCATTGCCGATTGGCTCAGCCTTCAATACGGCTTGTCGTGGAACACTTCAAAATCCTGTGCCGGGCAAACCCTGCTCAGTCAAAGAGAAGATAAAGTCGCCTTACTCTTCTCAAACAAAGACAAATGGATTCGAGACGACAATGGGCTTAGACAGACAAATCTATTGTTAGACCCAAACGAGGAAGCCTACTTTGAGAATAAAGATGGACCTTTTGACTCTGTCCTCGATGGCATACCGCATAAAGACCCTCCAGAAAATACAGCTCAACTTCCAAATGTCACCAGAGAGCAGTTAAAGGAACTGGGTTACCTCGAATAGTGAGTGCACAATGAATCTGTTTTTTATACTTGGCTGTGCTGGGATAAACCTAAATCCACTCACAGATAGCAGCATTCCCCTTTACCGCACCACTGAACATGGGGATAGGTTGTATGTTCCTGTCGAACTACCAGATGGTCAAACACACTATTTTATTCTGGATACGGGCGCATCCATTTCTGCCATGTCGATTGATGTCGCCCAAGCCCTGGAACTGACTCCGCGCCCTGAAAGAGGCTTGCTGGTTGGTGTGTCTGGGTATACACCCTGGGCCTCTGTTGAAGTACCAAGCATCCAAATCGGAAAAACAAAAATAAAAGAAGTCACTTTTGCTGTTGGTGTGGAGGGATTGCCAAGATCTGCGGGTGCCGTTCCTGTCTCAGGTATTCTTGGAAACAATGTTCTCTCACAATTTATTGTCGACATAGATTATGTTTCAAACAGCCTCAACCTTCATCAAAACAATCAATTTGAAATGCCTCTGGGCAGTGTATCAGGTAGTTTTGATGGGGGCGCTTTTGCTTCAGAAATTGCACTTCACTATACAAAAGGACCTGAAAAACTTACCAGTAATCTTACAATCAAAATCGACACTGGCTCAAGAGGCTTGTTGCTTAATGCAAACCATGTGCCACAATTGTCTGAACAATCAATTGAAACACTCAACAACATTTCTGGAATCGGTCAGTTAGCGCATCAACAGTCTGAAGAGTTTATTCGCAACACAACAAAAACCACCGTTGACTCCATTACCATCAACAAAGATCCGATTGAAGGCCCATTTGAGGCAACCATTTTACAAATGGGTCCGAGAAATAAAGCCAGTGTCAGTCTTCTTGGTCACGATGTATTTGAAGGAAAAAGACTCATAATAGACTATGGCAAACAAAGCATGTACCTGGGACTGAGCGACCAAGACCCTGATTATCACGACCTTCATGCTCATCGTCTCAGTGCACTCAACTGGGGACAACGCACGCCTGAAAAAGTCGAGGAAATGATCAATATTTATTATGCAACTGATCAAATTCCCAAAGGGATTGATCTGTTGAAAAGCACGCTAAAGAAAGAAGAGAATGTTTCTCTTAAGGTGACCCTAAGTCGACTTTATCGGCTGGTTGGAGATACACAAAACGCTCTGCTCACCATGGGTGAGTTGACGAATGCGCAGTTGCTCGAACAACGGATTTGGCTCGAACAGGCAAACTTGCTTCAACTGAGTGATCAAATGGAGGATCTTGAACCACTTCATGCGGTCAATGATTCACACTCAGACTCATTTGAAGCCAGCCTTGCCCTTTCAGATGTCTATTATATGAAAGGAAAATATACGGAATCAAACCAGTATTTGTTGGAAGCCTTGCAGCGAACCCAGAACCCAAATGCATTTTTGTTTCGAAGAGCACGGTTAAGGTATGCCCTTGGCGATTTTGCTGGTGCCATTACTCAACTAAGGCAGTTGCTCGTACTCAATCCTTATGGCGGCCAAGAGTTGTGGTTCTACGCACTCATTGCAAAACAATCCGAGTTTCACGAACTTGCTCTTCAAGACCTCGATAAGGCCCGTTCAAAATTATACATAGATGATGGCGCCCTCGATTTCTTTTCAGCCGCATATCATTTGCTTGGTGATGAAGAAAATTCCAAAAAATATCAAAGTGCTGGACTTAAAAGAGATTGCCAAGATCAAGAATCACATATCAAACTGAACTGCACTGTTTGGTACAAAGCCATGAGAGGAAATATTACATCATCGGAACTAGACACGATGAAAAAGCTGATTGAAGAATACCCTGCCCGTTCAGATTTTCTTGACACCTATGCGGTTGCGCTCGGAATATCTGGTCAAAAGGAAAAAGCTCTTAAGTATTCGAAAGAAGCTGCTTTGCGTGATCCAACAGATATATACATGCTTTGGCAACTTGAAGCCATTAACCAATTTTTGATTGACCAATAGGACTCTGGAATGATTTTAAGTCTACTGACACTTTGTTCTACCATCTACGCATCAGATCCTGCTGATCTCCCTCCTCCGAAGCAAGCTGTGGTTGTTGCTGTTTACGATGGTGACACCTTTACTTTGGACACCGGTCAAAAAGTTCGCTTAAGAGGTGTCAATACACCGGAACTAAGACCGCCTGAAGAATATGGTTTGGAAGCTAGAGACGCTGCTGCGAGACTTCTCTTAAACCAGAAAGTCACTCTCACTTATGGCCCTGTGACAAAGGATGGTTACGGAAGACTTATCGCATCAGTTCAAGTTAAAGAGACCGATATTGCAACGCATCTGCTCGAACAGGGGCTTGGGCACATCTTCATCATTCCTCCAGATACCATGGAACTCACATTGATGACATCGGCACAAGCACATGCCAAAGGTGCAAATAGAGGAATCTGGAGTACTGAACGCTACAGTGGTAAAATCCACATCACCAGCTTTCATGCCAATGCCCCTGGTGATGACTCCAATTTTGTCAACGGCGAATATCTTAGAGTTTGTAATGTGTCTCAAGAACCCTTGGATGTGAGCGGGTACCGCATTACCGATATAAACGGTCGAAGTTATGACTTTCCAAGTATGTTGATTCCTCCAGGACATACTGTAAAAGTCCATTCAGGTCGAGGTCGACACCAAGCAGATCCAAAAGATCAACTTGAGATCTATTTAGGTTCAAGTATGCCCATTTGGAACAACACGCGTGATTTGGCTTCCATATACAATGGATTTGGGCAGCTTGAAGATCGCAGGGAACACGCCCCTAAGTCAGCACCTAGACGATAGATGACTTGGTCGATTTAAGATCTCTCATATCCAATTAAAAACTGCTCAACTTCGTTTAATACAGGAAACAAAGAGCGATGTGTAACAGCTCTGCGTGCTTCAGAAAGCGTAAACCACTGTACATCAACAATGCCTTCAGAACCTCTGGGTACGAACTCATTAGTGGGCTCCATCATTTCCATGACAAAAATAAAAAGACTCTTCAAATAAGTGGTTTGATTGGGGCCCATGAAACCAAAGTGAATCGTACGAAGTTTCTTGAGAATTTTGGTTTCACCCTCGTAGCCCATCTCTTCAAAGATTTCTCTTTTAGCGGTCATTTGTGGTGTTTCTCCATATTCAAGCTTCCCTTTTGCCAATTCCCAAGTCCGTGCATGTGGTCTCTTGACTTGAATTAAGGCCATCTGTGGCTCATCTCCGTCAAAACGAAAAGGTATTCCACCTGATGACAACTGGCGCTTAAAGTTGGATTGGAGATTCAATACATGCTTCAGAGGGATTTTGTCGCATTGCCAAAGCCCCTGACGATTTTGATAAAAGTAAACCCCATTTCGCCAAGCCTGTGGTACATCAAGAAACAAAACAATGGGATTTTTTTTGTGACTTCTATGGGCGATTTGCCATGCGTATGCTTCAGAATGTGACAGAAATAAACGACGATTGTTGCTAAGTCGAATGCAGCCATTGGACTGGTCTATAACTGACTGTGAAGTGGCATAGTACAGCACATCTGGGGGAAATTTCTTACGATAATATGCCATGGTCACCCCATTATATCTTGCCAGATTAGTTCACATTGGTTGCGGGCTTGCTGCGAGAGTTCTGACAATTCAGGCAAACCATTAATGGTGTTATGATAACGGAATTGGAGCCGCCTCGCATCCTTGGTTTCATCACCCCACTTTCCACCAAGCGCTTCAAATCGTTGGCTTAGCCAATTTAAGGGATGTTGGGTAGAGGTATTCCCCAATGCATAAATAAAACCTGACATCAACGGTTGGTGGCTATGACCATTTGGTTGTACCTTTGGTAAACTGATGAACTCAGCCAAACGCAATAAGCGCAATTTGACCTCTTCTTTAATGGACTCTTCAAGGGAATCAACGGACTGTTCCATTAAGCTAAAATCAATGTGTCGATAAATCTCTGATAAAATTATTTTGTGAGCCTTCCATTCGTCTTCAACGGCCGAATTACCGACCACGATGTGAGATTGGATGGGCGGTTTAATGGTACGTGTCTGACAGAAAGCCTTTTGGATAGCGAGCAACAGATGATTGCGTGTTGCCAACGACAAGGACTCTTCGAAGAGGAGATCAAACACAGCAGGTTCTCTCGGAATAGAATACGCCGAACAAAAGTCTTGTAAAACACGGACAGCTGAATCTGATGAATTGGACACATGTGACAAAAGACATTTCGTAAGCGGATGTTCCCCAGAATTTGATCGAGTGACCTTAATCCATTGACCATCCACATTTAAGTTCAATGGACTTTCTGACGGCCCACCCAAAGTAACGACTTCAGGGTGAGATGCGGTAGGAAGGCCAAGTCCTGATAAAACAGGTTCATGCCACAAACAGGCTTCTTCCCAGAGTCCAAATTCAGGCTTGGTTTGGGCAATTGAACATTTGATTGGAAATCCAAAACTGCGCCCTTTTGACAAAAGCAAAATACCAGTTGCAACACAGATGGGTATGGAGCCAGTCAAAGTAATGTGCATCATTCTTTCCCATCGTGACGGATAGACTTTAAACTATACCACAAATCACATTCAATAAATGAAGTGACCTTCAATGCTTAGTGGTCAAAACGATTTTTAAAACTCATTAAACCGTTTGTGAAGGCTTTGGGGCCATGACATCATCAAATACCGTGGCGGAACACGAATAGAGACCTTGTTTAATAGCTCTTCTTTAAGTGTCTCTTCCTTTCGTATTTCAGCACCCATTGCGAGCAACCGAGCGTTTGCACGTGTCGAACTTCGATCCAATATGGAATCCATGGCACTAGAACCACGGCTTTTGGAACCCGCTTTCAGTAGTGAGATGGCTTTTATGGTGGAAAGCCAATCTGGATTGGCTTCAAATTTAAGCGCCACATCTGCTTCACTTATGGCTTTCTCATATTGACCACTTTCATACGCTGCAAACGACTTGGCACTGCTATTGGCAGCAGAGGCTGTCGAAAGTGCCAACACTGATTGTGATGCATTTTGACCTTGCATGACCCAATCTATCAATACTTGGGCGTCTCCTGTAGAAGGAAGTTGAGCGACCAACGCTTTGGCAGCCGCAGCCATACCGGCTCTATCAATTAATGGCACCCATGCATTCTCCATGCGCCGATCCCATAGGATTCGAATATCGGTTTGAGCCAATCCCTCAATTGACTCTAAAGTTTGTTGTGGCCCTTGTCTAATAATGGCCGTATGCATTGCCAAAAGCCAATATTCAGGCTCTTCTGTTGGAAATTCAACCATTAACTGACCGGCGGTTCGAAAGTTTCTGAGGATTGCGCCAAGATAAACCGCATAAAATTGTTCAGAACGGGACTGAGCCCTCGTGGCATTTTGGGCATAAATGGCACGCGACTCCTCCAATTGATCTAAACCGGCATGAGCCCTAGACAGGAGCAAGTGTGCTTTTACACCCATTCCATTGTTTATGGCTTCGTTGAGCAATATTTTGGCTTGCTTATATTGACCAATTTGAATGCTTGCGGAAGCCATAAGAAACAAATTTTGGGGATCCGACACATCATATCGTTCCTTAATGTTCATCGCCCCAGCATAATCCTGGTTGAGGAGTGCCAACTTTAAAATACTGTTTGCTGTATCTGAATCTTCGATCTTTATCTTTTCTTTAAGCTCGTAAGCCTCTGACCAGTTCTGTTGAATAATGGCGTGATCCATTAACAATCGATAAGGCACATCGGATTTTGGCCATTGTTTTTTGAGTTGTTCGGCGATGAGCAAATGATAATCTGAATTGTTGGAGTCATTTACAATGTCAAGCAGTGAACGCCATGCAAAAGCATCTCCTAACTTTGCCTGTTCCAAAGCCACATCTAAATCACCATCCAAAATCCACTTCGCAGAGAGACACACAGTATCATT
>JAYYJC010000085.1:0-12941 GCA_036146655.1 Myxococcota bacterium
AGTATCGGAAGTGGCTCCACGATCAATCTGGACAATACGCTGGTTTCAGTTGGCGACACCGTGAGCTGCACGATCACTGCGACAGACGCAATGCTTGAAACGAATGTCGGCACCGCAACGATCATTGTCGACAACACCGTCCCAACAATTGTCGACATGACATTAACCCCAACTAGCCCAACCGAAAATGACATCTTAAATTGCGCCGCAACCACAGCAGACATCGATGGAAACACCCCAGTGACAACCTTTGAATGGACCAACCTGACAACAGGCGTCGTCCATGCAAGCTCCTCGTCAAGCGCCACCAGTGCGACACTTGATCTGTCGTTGATCGGGTCCATTTCCCCCAACGATGACATTGTGTGCTCCTTCACCGTTGACGACACCAACGGCGGAGTTGTCTCACAATCCGCACAGGTGACAGTTATCAACAGTGCCCCTCAATTCACGGTTGCGGCAAGCATTTCACCCAACACGAGCGCTTCGGCGGGAACCTTGTTGACCTGCAATGCAGAAGCAACCGACCTCGTCGACGGCACAATCACCCCAACCTACGAATGGTCCGTGAACGGGGCCGTCATTGCAACGGGGGCCACCTACACCGTCGATCATGCTGATGTTGTTCCAACCCAAACCCTGGTGTGCACCGCAACCGCAACCGACTCAGACGGCGAAAGCGCCCTGTCAACAGACAGCGTTGATATTGTAAATGCCCCGCCAGAAATCACATCTGTGACGCTCTTACCCTCATCACCAAATGCGGAGAACACGATCACCGCAACCGTGATCACGAACGATTTAAATGGCGACACAGTCACTTTGGGGTTCAGCTGGGAGGTCAACGGGACGCCCGTACAATCGGGACCGGACAACTTCTTGGCTCCAACTGTGGGGCTCTACACTTTTGGTGATCTTGTCACAGTAACAGTCGGGGCAAACGACGGAACGGACTCGTCGGCCTTGGTCAGTTCATCCGTGAATGTCGTCAATGCGCCCCCAACGGATCCAACAATCGACCTGAGTCCGTCAAGTCCGATCGAAAATAGCGATGACCTCGTGTGCTCAGTCACCGGTCTATCAACCGATCCGGACGGTACGACACCGATCTACGAATTCCAGTGGATGATTGACGGCGTCAACAATTTCACCAACGCAACGGATAGCTCTCAGAGCAGCACCGTTGATCGCTCTTATACGGTTGCCGGAGATGTCTGGACATGCACGGTCTTGGCGACCGACGGCAACGATTCCAGCAACCCAGTTTCACTGTCAGTGACCGTTGCACCGGACGGTGGGGAAGAAATTTTCGACTTCACCGGAAACATGGAAACATTCACCATTCCGAGCGGTGTGACCATGATCACGGTTGAGGCCTACGGGGGCCAGGGTGGGAACGGCACCAACGGCATCGGTGGGCCCGGTGGCTATGTTCTGGCAGAAGGCATACCGGTTGTCCCCGGCGACAGCTACGAAATCCGCGTTGGCGGCCAGGGTCAAAGTGGAAACGGTGCATCCGGCGGCATCTTTGACGGCGGCGAAGGGGCTTACGGCTCTGCTGCGGCTTATGGTGGCGGCGGTGGCGGTGGATCGTCCGACATCAGACCCTCGGGAGGTGGCCCAGGTGATCGAATCGTCGTTGCCGGCGGTGGCGGTGGCGGTGGAGGTGACGGTTGTAGCTCACAGGGCCTGACCGGTGGAAGTGGCGGTGGCCTTGTCGGCGGTTCCGGTGAACAAGGCAATGGCTGTAGCTGCGACCCTAGTGGTACCGGCGGAACGGAAACCTCAGGTGGCGATGTCGGCGCATGGTCATGTGGCTCAAACTGCAACGCACAGGCCGGTGGATTCGGATTTGGTGGAAATGGCAACACCAGCAACACCTGCGGCGGAACGACCGGCGGCGGTGGCGGCGGCGGCGGCTGGTACGGTGGCGGTGGCGGTGGTCTCGGTGCCGGCGGCGGTGGCAGCAGCTACGCCACCACCAGCGCAAGTGTGGTGACCCACACCCAGGGCGTCAATTCCGGCAACGGTCAAATCATCATTAGCTGGTAGCCTTTTCAGACCCGTTCAATCGAAGTTTACATGTTTATCCGACCAATAGAATCCTCAGACCTGAACACCATGTGGCGAATCAACGAGCAGGGGTTGCCCGGCGTCGGTCAGGTGAACGAGTTGCAAATTTCCGACTTGATCACGCTCTCCAACCTAGCCATTGGAGTCGAGGATTCAGGGGTGCTGGCCGGTTTCGTACTGTGTCTACCACCAGGAACCCGCTACGGTAGTTTGAATTACGCCTGGTTCAACAAACGGTACGACCGATTTTTGTATGTCGATCGAATCGCCGTGGCGGAAACCCACCGAAACAGAGGCGTGGGAACCCTGTTGTACAACTGCGTCATTGACCATGCCAACAAATTGGGCGTGCCGGTAGTGGCGGAGGTCAGCCTGAAACCACTCAACGCCGGCTCGATGCGGTTTCATCACCGTCACGGTTTTGAAAATGTCGGCGTTCTCGACCACGCAGACAAATCTGTCACCATGCTGCGGCGATCTGTTGGATAAACCGGACACACCGTGAAAATACACGCACGAAGACCACCAGAAAGCAGCATTGTCTGTTGGGCACACACCCATCGATGGGAGTTGCTTGACGACAGTCCGCAATGGATCTATGACCCCCACATTCACGGCTGGTGTACCTCGACCCAAAATTGGGTAGTCTTTGACGCATTTGCACAGGAATATCGACTTTTCGACGGTCGCCCATTCACAGAATTGGTCTTTTCAACGGATGTCGTCTTTCCCCGCCAAACACCACCCAAAAGCTTTGGAATCCAGATACTCGGTGAAGCGGATGGACGCTATAGCGCTCTAGGAGCCGCTCGGTGGTTGCGATACGATCGTCACTTGCAGATGATTTGTATTGAAGAAAACACGCCGCTGCTCAAATACCATCACACCGGACAATTTTGGATGCTCCTAGAAATGGTTCCAGAAGGGCCACTCCGCTTCGATCGAATTGTTTTACAGGCCATTCACAGCAATCGGGTGTGACCGTATGCCAGAAATCACTGCCACTCAGTTTATGACCGACAACCTCAGCCTCTGGCTGGAGGACCAGTCCATCACCCAAATCACCATCACAGATGCAGCCAACCAAAGTCGCATTGAACTCGACCACTTCCCGCTCCCCTCACCCATTTGTGGACGAGTGTGGCGCCGTGGCAAGCACTCTGTTGTTCCGATTGGCAAAGGTGCGTTGGTCTTGAGCTACAACCTCTCCGGTAAGGTCTTAAGAGCATCAAAACCTGAGAGTGATCTTAACGGAGCTGCTCGGACACGGGTCGCATTTGAACTTTCAGATGGGGGATTTGTCCTCTGGAAAGATCGAATCAACCTCGGTGAACTTCGCTGGTTTCCCAAGCGGGGACATAAAGACAGACTGATCCACCATTTTTTCGATCAGAACAAAAGGCTCGGTCCAGAATTTTGGCCAATGCATCGAGACGGCATCTGGTGGAAGGCAGTGGCTGGAGGCAGCAAGCGACGGCTGCTGACCGTATTGATGGATCAAAAAGTAGTAGCGGGCATCGGCAATATTATTGCTCTTGAAAGCCTGCACAGAATCAAGCTGCCTCTGTCCACCAAGGCAGACAGCCTGAAGGATGAACAGTGGACGGCACTGGCAAAAGCCATCCGAACGGTGGTCGCAGCCTCTCTTGAGCAACATGGCCAGCTGCGAGAAAAAGGACAAATGGGCTTGGACAACCCAAGGCACCTACGGGGAGAGCTCAAGCTTGTGGCGGAAGGTCACACCGAAGCAAAGGGATTTTTGATTTATGGCCGTGCTGGGGCGATCTGTCCAAGCTGTCGAGGGGGAATCATCCAAAAAGGCAAGGTTGCGGGACGGCCGACCTACTGGTGTGATGCCTGTCAGGCGGAATAGATCTGCACAAAGGCCTTAATTCGGCAGATTAAAACAGTCCCAAGCCTTCGGTACGGCTGCATGAAAGGTGTGGCTATTTCCGTCAAGTTCAAACGAAAGAGTCTCCGAATGCAGGGCAAGCCCCTCAAAGCCGTACCTCTTTTTGATCATGGCATTGTACCGCCTGTCTCCGTAACGGCTGTCCCCCAGGATTGCATGCCGATTGAGTACGGCATGTTTTCGAATCTGATGCTGACGCCCCGTCAGGAGCTCAATGCGCAAGACACTCAAGTAGTCATTTTGAGTGAGGCATTCGACTCGGGTGTGGGCGTGTACCCGATGGCTGGCCTTGCCTTGGGGATTGCGAGCGCCTTCAGCCTTGTTGGTCAATGGTTGGGTCCAGTCCATCACTTGAAAGGATGCAGCACCTCGCACAATCGCACGGTATTGCTTCTGTGCGGCCACCAGTGACTGCTGAAGAAGATGCGTCCAGTGAGCGTCTGCCGCCAAGACCAGGAGTCCGGATGTGGCCTTGTCTAAACGGTGGACCAAATGCCAGGCCACACCGGTTTGTTCACGCATCAGCTCGAGCAAATGGGCTCCTTTTTCGGAATTGTGAACCGCCAAACCCGCTGGTTTTTCAACCACGACCCACTTTGGCTGCTGATGGTGAATGACAATGGACATTGGACAATCCCGCAGGTAAAGCCGTCCATTAACGGCCAACGGTTGGGATGACAAGTGAACTTCGAGGGGCTTTGACTTCAAAGCCAATACTCCTGTCAAGTTGTACACAGGGACAACTTTAGATTCGCTCCAAGATGTCCTTCACCGTCAAATCCGGACTGATAAGCATCAGCCCCACATCGTTGAAATAAATCGATTCTTCTCTATTTAAATTTAACCGTGACCCATCAAAAAACTCTGCGGTTCCTCCGCACTCTTGAAGCATCAATGAGACAGCCGCAATGTCCCAAATGGCGCAGCCACCAAGTGTTTTCTTTGGAAGCTTGAAATAGCAGCTTCGTGGAGTCTGAATCACCTGAAGAATGTTGGTGACCGCCCCACCAATAAAGTGGAGGTCAAACTGGGTTTGATAGTGTGCATAGTCCGGATGCTTGGGTAGGCTGCGATCCGCAAACCAAGTCAATTGTGCCGGTGTTTCTGGCATCGACTTGACCGCATGCCGCTGGCCGTTGATAAAAAAGCCACCGTCTTTGACCGCATGATAGACCGTTTCGGTCACCGGATCCACGGCCACACTGAGGATGCTGTCTCCAGCTTGAGACACAAGTGCAATGGATGTGGCAAATCCCGTCTTGCCTTCAATGAAATACTGCGTCCCATCTAAGGGATCAATGGTCCAAAAAGCATGACTGTTCAGACGGCTCGTGTCTTGCTCACCCTCCTCTGCTAAGAGTCCAAGCCCATAGCGGCTGAAGGTGGGTTCAAGGCCGTCAAGTACAATCTCCTGTGCACGGATATCGATCTCTGTAACCATGTCAGAGGCTTCGCTGGCCATGCCTTTTGAAGCCACCGCCACATGCCGAAATCGGTTGGCCTTGATGTACTGAGCGGCCGCACTCCCTGCAGAAATGGCTGCATCAAGTAGGTCTTCCGTGATGGTGAGTATGGCTGTGTCGGTCATTTGGCGGCTGTATCCATGAAGCTTCCGGTGGCCTGGACTCCAACCCATCATGAACCGCTGAAAATCGGCCCAAGCCACTGGGTAAAGGGACCGCCACTCGGCTTCTAGTTTCGAGAAGTCGACCTCAGTTCCAGCCAAGGCCTGTTTCAACTCTGAGAAATAAAAGTCCAAAATGGCTGCTTCTTGACTTTGACACTGTTCATCATACAAACAGCTTCCCACAAAATAGGCCACATCCTTCATCCCGCAGCCACGGCCAACATACTGAAAATCGACAGCCGCCACCGATGTAGAGTCTTCGGTAAAGAGGAAGTTGGCCAGCTTGGCATCGCCATGCACAATGGTCTGGAAGGCACAATGACTCAGCCGTGCATCCAGCAGCCCCGCAAAAGTGTGAAGCCGAGTGCCAATGATTTCATCGAGTTCTTCGGGACGGGTGTCCAAATGCCAGTAGGTTCCACACGGCCACAAGCCATCGGCAGAGGCTTGAAGAAAATGGCCATGAAAGTGCGCCAACCAACTCAAACACCGAGTCATCTCGGTCCATGTGGCACTGTGTTTGTCCTGCGTAAAGCCTCGATTCGACAGGTCTTCGAGCAGAATAAAGAGTTCGTCGCCAGAATCAAATGCATCGATGCAGCGGGGCGTGGGTGAACCTTCGGGGATCTCCTTGTTCTGGTGGAGATACCAGTGGGTCTCAACCTCGTAGGATTTGATCTTTCTCTGACGCGATACGGCCCCGCCAAAGCCACGGGGATGCGTGCTGCGATTTGGAATCTGAATGTGCTTAAGGATGACTGAGGGGCTTGCACTCCCGTCGAGGTGGACTCTCGACAAGACGCCGTAGTTGTTCCACAGTGCCTGAATGCGATCGGTTTTTACGATGCGAGAGGCACCGGTGGCTTCAAGAATTCGATTTTGAACATGGTCTTTCATGCGCACGGTCTATCACGGTCTATGGGTTCAGCCGAGAAAATTTCACCGTGTGGCACAATGGGTCTCACCGGCTTCCGACCTTAGAATGCCACAGCTACAAGGTGGCCGTCGGTAGCCGATTGACCCACCAGTGATGGAGTCCCTCATCTCGAATCCCAAAAGCCAGATTCATCTGGCGGCCGCACTCGATAAGGAGGGAACGCCATTCGTCAACGGAATCAGCCTGGCTTGCCGCCTCTGCAGACTTGGCCGCCTCGTTCCACGCCGTGTCGTCTTTTGGCAGGGGCAGTCCCAGCAGCTGTTCGGCACTCACCTTGATGGAATTTGGGTTCATCCCACCACCCAGAAAATGGGTCAGCACCCATGCGGTGGCCACTGGAGACACCAGAAGCGCCGCAATCTTCCAACAGTCCGATTCTGAATGCGGCACAATCGCAACAACAGGCACCATCGGGTAACACTCCGCTTTCATATCCACCATGACTCGCAGCACAGAACTCTGTTGCGCCATTAGGAGCTTTGCTCCCCCAATGCCCTTAAACCAACGCCAAATGTCAGGGACCTCGGACTGCAACAGCGCTTCTGGAAAAACCGGTGCCTCAAATGGCCGCTTGTTGTAGCGACTGGGCTTCAGGCCAAATTGGCTGCGCAAGGGATGAATGGCCCCAGATGTGATGATCTTGAGATGGTCCGAATCAAAAACCTCAGCTCGCTCACGGGCACACTCTTTGGGGAAATAATACTGATCCCGAAAACCAGCGGTGGCATTAGCCAGATCTGAGAGGCCCAGCTCTGGATTGAACTCAATGGAGTCAATGTTTGGTATTCCAAACAAATCGGCCAACAACCAGCCCCATTTGGCTGCCCCTGAGCTGAGTCGAGTGGTTGACCCCGTGTAGCTGTCACACCGCTCAAAATCATTGCCAAAATGACGGCCAATCTCACGCCGCTGCGAGCCAGCCTGAAGTGTCAAGGTACACGCAAAGACCATGGCATCATCAAAAATATGGTCGCCCGTGGCCCAAATGTGTCGGAGTTGAAGAGACTTGAGAAGCTGCATTCGCACTGGCTGGGAGGAGTCGGTCATTACAATCGAAAGAGGCTGTACCATCGACACAATGCCATTTGACTTTAAAAATCGGCTCACCCAAAGCATAATAAGCGAGGCCACATCTGCATAGCCCACCGTCATGTTGAGGGTGTGCGCCAAATAAGCCACCACATGCCGAGGCAGGGCTTTGCCACGAACCAGTTGATTGATGAACGGGGGGTTCCCCACCATCAAATCAAAGCCGCCCGCCTCAAAAACTTCCGGAAAGCGAATCCGCCAGTGAAAGGGACGGTGCTGTTCAACCACTTGGTGGATGGCCGAGGCCACTTCCGGAGGCAGCTCAGCCTCTTGACCATTGGCGACCAGATTCCAGTGTGATTGAGTGGGTATTGAGTTGGCTGTTTGTCGGCTTTTGGTCATCAAAAAGGCCGCTGTCCAGAGATCGGCCATCAGACTTAGGTTGGCATTTGGTGAAATTGGAACAACCGTGAGATCATCATGTGCTTTACGAAAGTCAGACACCGTTTTAGAATGATCGCCCGCACACAGATTCCACACGGCATCCGGAAGCCCCAAGGCCACCCATTCGGGCTCCGTTCCGATGAGGGCGTTGCCATGCTGAATGTGCTTAGAAAGCCTTGGACAAGAACCGCCTGCAAAGCGCCAAAGACTGAGCTCGCAGAGTTCTACCGTCATTGGATTGAGATCCACCCCATACAGGCACTGATCAATCACCTGCCGCTTGAGCTGGGGCAGTTCGTTTGGAGCACACAGCCGTTTTAGTGTCACCAAGATGCGCTCGGCGGCGCCGATCAAAAAGTTGCCCGCCCCACAGGTGGGGTCACAGACTCGAAGCTCGAGAATTGAATCAATTTGGGCGCTGGGATTTGGATGTTTCTTGGCGATCTCGTCCAATTGCAGATCAAGGGTTTGGCTCAAGAGATGATGGACCAACGGTGCTGGCGTATAATATGCACCGCTTTCGCTCCGTGATTTCGAAGGTTTAAAGGCAAAATTAAGCTGCTGTCCATCCAACTGAAGCTCAGTATCGACATCCAATAGATATTCGTATACTGCGGTGACATCGGCCAAGCCAAAAGTCGACCAATCGATGTCCTGCTCACCAGATTTGAGGCGCATTCGGCCAAAGGCATCACGGACCATAAACCATGAGAGCTCTCCACATTGGGTTTGGAGAAGAAAACCCGTGCGGAGTGTCTTAAAGAGCACCGGTTCGCTTGGGTCGTCCGCTGCAAGTGACCAACTGCCTTGAAGCACAGCCCAGCTGTGTACCTGTGGATGTCCATCAAGCTTAAGAAGCATCCACGCCAAAAACACCCGAGTGAGCTGATGATGAAAGGCTTGATCACGGATATTTTTCTGAATAATGGCGGTTCGAAGGTCAGTATTGTCCGGATGAGACAGCAGAGAATTACCCAGCAAAAGCATGCTTTCTCGGATAGATGCCCGCAGGGCAGTACGCCGCAGATGCTGAGCCTTGAGGCTTTCTTTGTGCCAAGCTTCTAGCTGCTGATGCCACCGACTGGGATGAGTCAGGATCCACAACAGACGAAAAGCACTGCGTTCTTTATTGTCGCACATTGCCTGCAAGTCAAACGAAATGGCCGGCTGGCTGAGCTCTGGGCTCCGTCGGACAAGGGTGACACGCTCCATGTCTATATGAAGACTCCACAGACGAGCGTCTTCAGCCGGGGGAAGCGAAACGAGTTCGCTGTGAATCTGTGAATTAAGTTCCAGTGCGTTGCGAAGCGCCTCCTTCGGGTCTTCTTTGGAATTAGACCAACCCTTTAGAGTGTTTATCCACGCTTGCTCAATGGCCTCCGCCCTGCTTTTTTTGCTGTGTCCATCTGCACTTAATTTCGAGGTTAACTGACCACTCGCCAGTTGATGACACAATCCCTCAGACAGTGCCTGTTCAATGATGGTGACAGATTTCAAAAGTAAAGACATGGCCGTCCAATAATCAAAGTCCAGTGTATCACGGGGCGAGGCGCTTAAGCTTACAAACCAACGGTCACTTCGCAACGCAGAGGTTTATTCAGAACCACAGGAAGCCGTCCGCAATCGATATTCTCCGTCGTCCCCCATTCCAATGTAGGCCATCCAGAGTGAATCATTAAACTGAACCACAGAGGGTTCTCTCACACTCCATGCCTCTTCCCCTTCGGACTCTAGATCCAAGGCCAAGGTGCGATCGGTCCAATTGAAACCATCACCGGACCGTGCTGTCAAAATGCGCCATGGGCCTGGGTCAGTTTGGGAGGTGTCGTAACCGCCATACCATGCGACATAGCCATTATCATCCTCAAAGATACTGAGCTGACCCACGGCACGGTTTTCGAATGGAGAGGTGTTGTCCGCCTCCATCACTGTCTCTTCATTGGTCCAGACGCCATAAACAAGTGCGGCATGGCCAATAGAATACGATTGACCATCAAAACCGGTGTACCAAAGCTGCTCGCCATTGGCGCTCAACGCTGGGTACAGCTGTCCATAAGAGTCAAAATCACCTGTGGGAATGATTTGGGTGCCGGTGACCTCCCACGACCGCCCATCCAAACTGATGGCTTGACCAATCCGACCGCCACCAATCATGGCGATGAGCGTATCCCCATTGGTTGTGACATTGATGTTCATGAGGTCTGAAAACGAATCCAGATCAGCGATGTGCTCTGGTTCACTCCAGTTCTCACCATCTAAGGAACGGATCAAGGTGATGGAATCTTTGAGGCCATCACGCTGTGAATAATAAAGCCAAAGTTCGTCTTGGTAAACCACAAGGCTGGGTGCGACTTGATTGGTTAAGGGAATGCTGTTGGGCGTCCCAAGACGGGCCCACAAATTGGGCTGCACAGTACCCAATGTCAAACAGGCGGATGGAGCGCTGATTTCATTTTGAGAAGCAGCCGTATCTGATTTGTTATCGCCGCTGCTGCAAGCCAAGAAGAAGATGAGGACGCCCATGGCGGCTCCTTGTGTAAGACAGACGGACTTTGAATAACTGAATTTGCTCAAGCAAGTCAAATGGTCACTGGCTAAGCCCAGTTGTGTCACAGTTTCAATGGGGCGTTGATTTCTGCTGAGACCAGCGCTGCAGCAACTGCTTTGGGGCACACCAAATGCTCGGAAGAAGCACAAAGAACACAGGAACCGCTGTCACCACAATGAACGACTGTAGAGATTGAACCCCACTTTCACCAGCCGTCAATAAAACGGCTGCCATTATTCCCATCGATACGCCCCAAAACACACGCAACCAGGGTGGGGGATCTTCCTGACGGGTCATTGCAACGGATATCACATAGGTCATCGAGTCTCCCGTGGTGGCCACAAAGATGCTGGTGAGGATCAAAAATAAGATCCCAATGACATGTCCAAATGGCAAGGCTTGTGTAATGGCGATAAGGGCTGCGGGCAGGTTAAAACCTTCAAAAGCGGTGGAAACAGAACCCGGATTTTCAAGTTCTAACCCCAAGCCCGTTCCCCCAATGATGCAAAACCACACATTGGTGACCAATGGAGCGATGATCGAAACCATTACAATCATGGAACGCGCAGAGCGGCCTTTTGAGATTCGGGCAATAAAGATGGCCATCATGGGGCCATAGCCCAAAAACCACCCCCAAAAAAATACCGTCCACCACCCGAGCCAATCTGCATCCGCTCGGTACATGGCCATCTTGAAAAAATCACTCAAGTAAATCAGCATCCCATCACCAAAGCCTTGGACAATATGAGCTGTTGGACCAGCCACCACCATAAAGAACAACAACGACACACCCAGCAGGATGTTCAATCGGCTCAGCAACTGAATTCCTTTGGACACGCCCGATAGGGCGGAAACCGTATACAAACTCACCAAAGCCAAAATCACCGACAATTGTGTCAACAAGGTATTGGGCATTCCAAGGAGGGCATTAAGACCAAAGCCAACCTGTAAACCTAAAAATCCAATTGGACCAACGGTTCCTGCCACCACGGCAATGATGCATGCCGCATCTATGGTGGTGCCCATCCACCCCATGGTGCGTGTGCGTCCAATTAGCGGCGCCATTAAGGTGCGAGGTGCCAGCGGATACCCATGATTGTGGTGAAGATCCATCAGCAATAGGGCACTGAGAGACCCGAGGATAGACCACGCTAAAAACCCCCAATGCATAAACGATTGTGCGAGGGCTTGTGCAGCCAATTGGCGGGTGTCCGTTGTTGTCTCGAAGATCGGTGGAGGCGATAGGTAATGCGCCATGGGTTCACCAGCAGCCCAAAACACACCACCACCCGCCAACAAAGTGCACATGATCATGCTGCCCCATTGAAATCCAGAAAATTCGGGTTTGTTCACGGGCCCCATGATTTGACGGGCAGCAGGGTGAATGGCCAATCCAATGGAAATGAGAAATACGAGCAACAATCCCGCTTGCCAAGCCCAACCAAAGACGGCCACAGCGGTACTAAACCCAGCCCCAACGGCTTCAGACAACGAGGTCAAATCAATGAGGGCCCAAATGCAGAATGCGAGCGTAAAGCCACTTGTGAGGCCAAACAATGGTCCATTGAGTTGCCGAGACACAACTATTTAGAAGCCAGAGCGTCACTCTTGTTTGGCAAATAACCATCGATGATGGCCTGTGAGTCAAAGCCGTCAATATCACCGAAGCGCCATATGGACACATCGACGGGTAAAAGGTGCAATTCACCGTCCAAGCCTTCGTAATAGTGGGTGCCCTTCAAAAGTTTGATTTCTTCATCAAAGGGCGTCTGCATCTTGTATGAGGAGGGCCCAATAAATAGGATGGGCGGCGAACCTTCAGACCGCCATTGGCCCACAATTGTATCCACTCGGCGGAGAGTATCGTGCAAAAAAGGAGGATCTACACACCAAGCCCCTTCGTGGTCGGCCCAGTGGCTGTGAAAAAAACTGCCTCTACTGCCAAATGGACCATCGGTTTGGGGAAAAGCACTGAAGAATCCCGAGTCCATTTTCCCGAGCAACCGTGCATTAAACGGCGAAGCGAAACCTTCATTCCGAATGCCCCAACGGTGGAAGTCGTCATAAACACACTGTGGAGGGCCAATGTGGCGAGTTTCCGCATAAAGTGCGGCGTACTGCAGTGCCGAGTACAAGACTTTTTCAGTGGCTTGGACGACCCCAAAATGCTCGAGTGCCAATGTCCACAAGCGTTCAACGGGTGCATTGCGATTGAGGGTGAACTTGCCGCAGTGAATGGCATTGTCGTCAATCCGAACCATGGGCTCTACCACAGGTGGTTTTTGTTGTGTGGCGTCTTCGATAATTTGACCCAGTTGAGTGACTTGGTCGCCTGTCAATTCAACGCCCACACACGAGAATCCAAATCGAA
>JAYYJC010000086.1:0-2180 GCA_036146655.1 Myxococcota bacterium
CCGTAAATGAAGTTCACAGTGTTTAATCTGTAAGGGCACGGCCCAAATTTTGATTTTTAAAAATTGAACCTCAATCCCTTGTCCAATACACCATTTCACCACATTTTTGAAACCCTTGCCGAGCCGCAATGGGAGATGAACTGTGACGCCGTGCAAAAATACCAGCAATTTCAATGCCTCTACTCTGTGCGTACTTTATCCGAGCGGAAATGAGCGCAGAATAAACACCACGGTTTCTGGCCTTTGGTATGGTTCCTCCCGCAAAGAAAAAACTGACCCCAAGATGTGGAAAAAGACTCATTCCAGCTGTTCCCAAAACCTCACCGCTGGCTTCGTCCATGGCAAGCACACGAATGGCCCTTGGTTCTGACTTTTGATATTCCTGAACGGTGAAGGCCAATTCCGCATCACTGCTTGGAGTGTATGGAACCTCAAATGCCATGGCTTGTATTTTCTCAAGCAAGGCAAGTTCTGCTTTGGTTCTCACGGTGTGAGTGACAATGCCAGGATGGTCAGGACGGCGAACAGATTTGAGGTCCAAGTAACGAATGTCATGGTCTTGTCCCCGTTCATAACCGTGTGCTTCAAGAAACCTCACCCATGAATCTCCTTGTTCTGGGTAGGCTGTAAACTGACTTGCAAGGTTTGTATGCGCCACGGATACTTCGGTGACCAGTGATTTAATATTGGGATGATGTGAGTCGATGCGCATGACCCTGTTATACCGATTGGTTCTGTCAATGGTGTAGCATACCTCTGGCCGATTGACGGTTTGAAGGCTTGGAGGTGCCCACCACAGATCGGCCATGGCCGCTTTAAGTGCGTGAAGAATAACCATAATCAATACCCCGTATTATCCGTCGACTTTTGCAGAATCCCCCAATCCTCTTCAGTGACAATCTGTCTCAAGACGCAGAAGACTGGTGATATGTCCATCGATTTCTCTATCTAAAACCGTTATAACACCCCTGCCCGTGAAGACATTTTAAACTTTCCAGTGGCACAGTCAAAAGGAGCCCCAATGTTACTCCCAACAATTGCCGTTCTCGGTGGCCTTGCACTCCTCGTTTGGAGCGCAGACCGCTTTGTTGAAGGTGCGGCATCAACGGCGAGCTTCATCGGCATGCCCCCGCTTCTTATCGGAATGGTCATTGTCGGCTTTGGTACTTCAGCTCCAGAAATGGTGGTCTCTGGCCTCGCAGCCTACAATGGCAACCCAGGAATTGGATTGGGCAACGCCTATGGCTCAAACATCTCAAACATTGCACTCATTCTGGGAATCACAGGTTTGGTGACCCCCATCATAGTCAATTCACAGGTCATCAAACGAGAACTGCCTGTTCATTTGGGCGTGATTGCGCTCACTGCAGTGTTGCTCTGGGATGAAGAAGTCAGCCGAGCAGATGCGCTGACACTGTTGGCCGTCTTTGGGGTCATTATGTCATGGACGATCTGGAGAGGGTTCAAAGACCATCGAAATGACCCTGAAGAGTCAGAAGAATCCGACACTGAACCAATGTCCATTGGCAAATCCATCTTTTTGTTGCTCTCGGGCTTAATCATTTTAATGGGGAGTTCAAGGGGTTTGGTGTGGGGCGCTGTTGAAATTGCCCAAGAATTTGGTGTCAGCGATCTAATTATCGGATTGACCATCATTGCCATTGGAACATCTTTGCCAGAACTGGCATCAACCATCATTGCCACACGAAAAGGGCAACACGACATTGCCATTGGAAATGTCTTGGGATCAAACCTATTCAATACCCTTACGGTCGTCGGGATTGCAGGCGCCATACACCCCATGAATGTCGGGCCCGACATCTTGTCTAGAGATATTTTGCTGATGACTGTACTCACCTTATCGCTCTTTGTCTTTGGCTATGGTTTTGGTGGAAAACAAGGCTCAATCAGTCGCATCAATGGGGGTCTATTACTGCTTTGCTATGTGGCCTATTCTGGCTACTTGATCAGCACAGTGTTTTCTGGCTCCTAATCGAGAGAGATTTAAAGCGAACGAAAATGGGCCCAAGGCTTTTTACAGGCCTACTTTTAGAGGGCAAACACCTTATGTGAGTTTAAAAGTGAAGTCGAATATTTGAGACCAATTCGCAGAAGTGAAAATGAAGTTCACAAGCACCAAACATATTCTTTTACAATGAGGTAAGCGGTTCACTCAGAAA